>JALYLU010000207.1 GCA_030774075.1 Actinomycetota bacterium
AGCTTCGGTCGCGGGGGCTGCGTCGGCGGTGTCGCCGGCCGAACCGGTTTTGCGGGCGTGACGGCTCGCCGGGTGCGGGTCGGGGCCCGTCGGCGCGGGACCGTCGTCGTCGAGGGCACGCTCGCGCGCGTCGTCGATGTCTCGTGCCGCGGTGAGACGGGTTCGACGACGGTCGACGGCGGGGCCGTCGGTTCGAGCGCGGCACCGGCGCGTGACGCGACGAACCCGTCCACACCGGCCAAGACCATGACCGCGCTCACCACTGCCAGTTGTTTGCGCCACCACATAAAGTGGTTTTCGGAGCGCTATCGGCTCCCCTGAAGGTCGCGAAAGGGACAAGAGCCGCAGAAACCCGCGGGGCGGACGTTCTGCGGCAGGCGCGAGGAGGCGCGCGGATCGTGGGATACGTTGAACGGGGCTCGACGTAGAAGGTTCGAGGCCTTGGTCATGTCCGCGTGAGCTCGAAGGTGGGGTGCGCCGTGAGCCGGTCGATCTCAGAACCGAGGTTGCAGACACCCGTCGCGCTCGACCCGCGAGCCAAGAAATGGCGCTGATCATCTTCCACGCCGGGATGTCGAAGACCGGGTCGACCAGCATCCAAGAATGGCTCGCTGCACACCTTCCGCTGCTGCGGAGCCGCGGAATCCAGTCCATGCGAATCGAACAGTCGAGGCCGACCGACCCGGTCACCCTGGTGCCGTCGACGCGGGCGAACGCGGCATCAAAATTCCTGCCTGCGGCGCGCTACCCGGCGACCCGGCCTGAAGTCGCGCAACGCATTTGCGAGGAGCTCGATGCGCACGCGGCCCATGCCGACGTGCTCGTTGTCTCGAGCGAGTCATACGAAGTCTTCTTCAACGAGTTGGCAAATGCCAAGGCTGATGTCACGTCTTCTCACAACGAAGGCCCTCACAACGAAGACCATCGTGTCGACTCGCTTGGTCCGTCCGTGCTCGGCCACCTCGATGCGCTCGCACGCGCCCATTCCGTGCGCGTCGCGTACTACGTGCGTCCTCAACACTCCTGGCTCGAGTCGGCCTGGCTGCAATGGGGATTTCGCGATCCTCGACCGCCGGACGTCTGGCTCCGGTGGCAGCGAACGAAGCTGAAGTACCTCCAGATATCCGATCAGGTTCGACAGGCCGCACCTCACCTTTCGTTCGAGATGCGACCGTTCCGCGCGGACCTTCTCGACGGAGGGCACGTCGTGAGCGACTTTGCTCGAGTCTTCCTCGGACTGGGAGATCTCCCACCTGCGTCTACACCGGAGAGATGGTCGAACCGAAGCCTTCCGCTGGAAATGGCGATCGTCCTGCGCGACGCGCCGCCCGGAATGTTCTGGTCGAACATGCACGACAACAAGGTCTTCTATCCGCTGAAAAAACTGATCCTCCAATGGAAAATTCCGCAAACCGAGGCTGTTGCCCGCTCACGTCAGGTGTTGCAACGTTATGCCCACGCCACCTTTGAATCAGACAATCAGCGTCTTGTCAGAGAACTTGGCTGGAACACCGAATACTTCGTTCCTCCGGCCGAGGATTCAGAGAAAGCTGCGAACGCCGGACTTGCCGAGCTCAACGTCTTGTGGAAATCCGCGGCCTCGGACGCCGAGCGTCAGGTTCTCTTCTGTGCGTTGCAGCAGTTGCTTTCGGCCACAATGTCCCCGTCGGATAGTGCAAAGCGGGTGAACAGAGCAGAGAGAGCAGACGTTACAGAGGGATCAGACAGTCGCCCGCGGAGTCGGGGCCGCTTGCCGAACTTCCGTCGCCCACGCTCATGACACAGCGATGAGCTGGATCGGGGCGGGATGAACTGAGTGTCCATGTAGGACGAGGAACTCCGACCTGCCATCGCGGTCGTAGTCGATGGGATAGACCTCGTCGTCTCTCACCGTGCCCGGCACAGTCGGCAGGTCGATCGATGTGTAATCGCCGTACGTGCCGTTGCTCAGCAACAGCAGATCTGGAATATCCGGGCCCGGGATATTGCGAGTCCGCATGACGTAGATGTCGGGATGCCCGTCGCCGGTCGCGTCGGCGACCGCGACTCGGAACGCGTTGCCGATGGGCATCTGATGGGCAGCCGTGAACTTTCCGTGCTCGTTGAGGCAGATCGTGAGGCCGTTGGAGTTGACGACCACGAGATCGGGCTGACCGTCGCCGGTGAGGTCGGCGACCGCAGCATGCAGTGCCGCGATCTCGCCCAATCCTGCGTCGGCCGTGGTGTCGCGGAACCCGTGCCCCTCATCGTTGTGGAACAGGTGGAGGCTCTGGACCTCGTCCTGCGTGCTCTTGGCGCACATCAGCACGTCCGGCCAGCCGCGCGAGCCGGCGTCGAGCGTGGTCAGACACCCCATCGGCCAGTTCCCTCCGCCGAACCGAGAACCGGGAGCGCCGGCACCGCCGACGCTGTAATCGAGATCCAGGCCGAACTCCGGCGCCGAGCGCCATCCGTTCGGTCCCTCGTTCAGGAACAATCGGTTCGGGCTCGGCATGCCATCGTTGCGAGGCGAGACGTTGCCCACGAGGATGTCGATGCGCCCGTCTCCGTTCGCGTCGAACATCACGGCTTGGCGACCTCTGCCGTAGGGATCGGCAAGCCCCGGTTGGTCGCCCTCGTTCACGAACGTGCCATCGGCCTGCTGGATCCACAGTTCGTTCGCGGTATGCTTCGGGCCGTGGCCGGAATCACCGCCTACCACACAGAAGATGTCGAGCCGCCCATCGCCGTTGACGTCGCCCGCGGCCCCTTGATGTCGGTCGACATGTCCAGGGAACACGGTTGACTCGTCCCGCACAAAGTGACCGTGATCGTTGCGGTACAAGAATGCGGGCGCGTCGTGGCGGCTCAAGAAGATGTCGGGCCAGCCGTCGTTGTTGTAGTCGAACACGACCGCACCGAACGTGCGTGTCGTCAATGAGAGGCCGACTTCCGAGGCAATGTCCTTCGCGCGCAAAGTATCATCCCTGCTCTAACGTGTGCTCTCCGCGCACATCTGGCGGACCCTAGCCGCCGGCCGATACGCCTCTCAAGAAACGCACTACAGGATTGGGCCGTGCGTACGCACTGATTAGATCGGCAGCAAACGATGCACGTGCATTCCGATTTGTGGCTCGACCAGCCGGATGCCCATGACCGGATCGAGGCGCGCCTCGCCTCCGGTGCCCTGTCGGCGACGGAGGCCGAGCAGCTGCACGGCTTCGTCGACAACGGCTACCTCACGCTCCCGCTGGGTCTCGACAAGGCCTTCTGCGACGCGCTGGACGCCGAGATCGGCGCGCTGTGGCAGCGACGACCCGCGGACCTCGCCGTCTCACCATCTACCGGCCGGCCAATGTCGTTCCCCGACTACGACGGTCCCGTTCGCGAGGTTGGCTACCGTCTTCCCGATTTGCACGGTCACTCGGAGCGGGCTCTGGCCCTGTATCTGCACCCGGCGCTCTTCCGTATCGTCGAGCTGATCTTCGACGAGCGCGCCCTCGCGTTCCAGTCGCTCTACTTCGAGCACGGCTCGACGCAAGGTCTCCACCGCGACCCGATGTTCGTCGCGACGCGTCCAGTGTCGAACCTGTGTGCTGCGTGGATTGCGCTCGAGGACATCACCGCAGACAGTGGGCCGCTCGCGTACGTCCCCGGCTCGCATCGCCTGCCTTGGTTCGAGTTCGAGCCCGGGGTAGTCGTCTGCGGACAGAACGTGTCGCGCCAAAAGCGTGCCGGGTACTCGGTCTGGCAGCAAGACAGAATTCGTGAGGAGGGCATGGAGCGTCAGGCGTTCACGTGCAAGCGCGGTGACGTATTCATCTGGCACGGCGGGCTCGTGCACGGGGGAGAGCCGATCCAGAGCCCGGGACGGACCCGCAAGAGCTTCGTCGTGCACTACTCGACCGCGGCCGACTACAAGTCGCGTACGGCACGGATGCAGGTGCGGGACGGGGACAGCTGGCGGATGGTTTCTCATAGGACGGAGACGATCCTCGAGCGCGACGGCGCGCGGGGTCTCGACAGCCCGCTTCACGGGTCACCCGAGCTCACGTCGCCGAAACCGGAGGATCCGCGGCGGCCTGCCCTCCTGGCTCGCCTGGTGGAGCGCGTGAACCCGTGGAGCGAGCGCCGGACCTTGGGTTCGAGGTCCAGCCGGAAGTCGCATCGGAACGAGTCAGCTTGACTCCTCGAAGCCTAAAAATGTGACGACGCCGGCGCGAGACTGATTTGCCCACCGCGGGCCTGTAGCTCAGTTGGTAGAGCGCTGCTCTTACAAAGCAGAGGTCGTCGGTTCGAGACCGGCCGGGCCCACCCGCAAATGCCCACGTCAGAGGCTGTGGATCGCACATTCCAACACGTTGGGATGGCGCTGACGGGGTGCGCGTCGCGCGTTTATCGCGCGGGCAGGTCGAGCACGGTCGCCGGTTGCGCCGCCTCGTGCGCCTCGTTCGCGAAGGCGTCGAGCGCGGCGTTCACCTTGTCCTCGTGGCCGGGGAGCAGGTGGCCGTAGCGGTCGAGCACGACCGACACGGACGTGTGCCCGGCCCGGACCGCGAGCTCCTTCGGCGACGCGCCGGCCGCGATCCACAACGCCACAGCGGTGTGCCGCAGGTCGTGCAGCCTGAGCCCTTCGTAGTGGTCGTGGCCGGCGACCTTCGTGATCGTCCCGAGGCCCGTGGCGACGCACGCGGGAGCCCACGCCCGACGTCGGAACAGTGACGCGCGGATCGGCTGTCCGGTCGGCGATGTGAACACGAACGCCGACGGGTCAGTCGGGTCGACGTAGGTGGCGATGTGGTCGAGCAGCGCGTCGGCGACGAACCGGGGAACCGGCACGGTGCGTCGGCCGGCTCGAGTTTTCGGAGGCCCGTAGTGGTGGTGGCCCTTCACCTCGACCGCGATCTCGGCGACGTCGACCTTGCCCGCGAGCAGGTCGACCCGGCCGCGGCGCGGCCGAACATCTCGCCCGCCCTGAGCCCTCCGTACGCGCCCAAGAGCACGAGCGCCCGGTAACGGTGGTCGATCGCTGCGGCGAGCCGTGCGACGTCCGGGGAGCCGAGGAACAGCATCTCCTCATTCTCGATCCGCGGGAGGTCGACATCATCGCACGGCGACGACTTCAAGAGCTGGCCGCGTACGGCGGCGCGGAGGATCTTCGCGAGCACCTGGTGTGCTCTTTGCACCGTGGCTGACGCGAGGCCCGAAGCCGAGAGGCGCGCGACCCATTCCTGCACCGAGAGATGGTCGATTGCCGACAACGGCAGATCGCCGAAGGTCGGCAGAACCTGGTTCCGATATGTCGCGTCGTTCCGCGCGACGGTCGACGGCCGCAGGTTGACCGACGACGCCCACCACCGCGCCCCAAACTCTCGGAGCGTGACGCGGCCGGCGTTCGGGTCGATGTAGTCGCCGCGGATGACGTCGGTGTCGATCGTGCGCAGGAACGTGGTCGCGTCGATCCTGCGCCGAAACGTCTTGGTCCGGGCCTTGCGATCCGGGCCGCGGTATCGGACCACGTAGCCGCCGCGCGCTGACCGGGCCTTCTCGATCGACGCCATCACTTGCCGCCCTTGGGCCGGCGCGTCGACTTCTCGGCGTTCTTGGTCGCTACGTCGAGCGCCTCTGTCAGAAAGTCCTTGAGCGTCACGCCCTGCAGCGCCGCCGCCGACTTCGCGCGCCGGTGGAGGTCGTCGGGAATCACGATATGGATACGCGCCACGTCGAGCACGGTAGGCCCCTTTACTGCCTAAGTGGTGTTTGCTAACGGCGCTTAGTCTAGTTAGCGTGAACGCCGAATGCACGCCCCACCACCGCAGGAGGAACACACCATGACCACCACGCCCAACCACGACGAGGCAACTGCGCCGACTTACGCACTTGAGCCCGACGACGCGCTTGTGCGCGCGTTGCTCGGAGACACCGATATCCACGAACGCACGACGGCAATGGTCGATGAAGTCCTCGCGTTGCGCGAACAGACCGACGACCTTCGGCGACGCGCGCACTGGCTGCTCACGGAGGTCGCCCTGCACGACCAGGCCGCTTCCGACCGGGTGAGAGCACTTCTCGCCCTCGAGCCCTTCCACAGCGCGGGCACCGACGACATCATCGAAGGCGTCGGCCAGCTGGTCGCCGTCCTCACCGGTGGCGAGCGTCTCCACTTCGCCCTGGTCGACCTCGGTCAAGAGTTCCAGGACACGGCCGAGAATGCCAACCTCACGCCCGTCCAGGAGGTCGCAGCACCATGACCATCATCGAAGGTGTCGAGGTCGACCAGGCACTCATCGACGAACTGCGCCGGCACGGTGAACGTCTCGCCGCACTCATGCCCGAGGTACGCGACCTGTTCCGGGAGATGGTTCCCGTACTCGCGAGGGTCGAGTCGATCCATTGGGAGATGGGACCGTTCGACGACGATGAGGTGTCCGAACGGTTCGGCATGGCATCAGGTTCATGGCCGGTCATCGAGCTGATGTCCGAGCTGAACCAACTGAGCGACTATGACCTGGTGTATCGAGATGTGGTGCGACGTTCCTGAATAGATCCTTATGACGTCGTAAGGATTCGGAGGCCCGGTGGCTACACGCTGGCCGGGCCTCGTCGCGTCAGTCGCCGGTCTCGAGCAGCCCGCCGAAGATTGACGCCTCGTCGAGCAGCATCTCGCGGCCCGCGTCGACACGCGCACCGAACCTGAGGATCAAGTCGCCCGTGATGCCGCGTCGGCGCAGCTTCTGCCGTTCGTCCTTCGTCGTTCCACCCCACGTCCCGTAGTCGCCGTCGGCGCCGACGTCGAGCGCCCACGCGAGGCACTCCTTCTGCACGCTGCAACGCCTGCAGATCGCTTGCGCTTTACGGAGCTCCGCGACCTTGCCCTTTTGGGGGAACCACCACTCGGCGTACTTCTCGTACTCGCGGCACAAGGCGTCAAGATGCCATTCGGGCATCGCGGCCCCGAGCAGTAACTCGTCGTTCACGACCCATACCGGCTGCGCGACCATCGGCCCGCATTGTCGCGCGCCCGAGTCCGCCGATTGACTTCAGCAACCGAGAACGGTTTGGAACTCGGTGTTGTTGAGACGGGCCGGGCCCGATGGCCCGGCCCGTCCGGCAGGCAGCAACGTACTGCTACTCGTTACGACTTCTGGGTGTTGTAGATGACACCCTTGTCGGTCATCCAGTAGCTGACCGTCTTCGGAACCCATCGTCCTCCCGACAACCACCAAGCCTTCTTCTGGACCTGGTACACGCTGCCCGGCAAGATAACGAAGTTCTGGTCGTCGGCGTCAACGTGGATGTCGCCGCAGTACGGCACGACGTAGTCGTAGTTGCAGAAGCGTGGGCCGTGCCACCACGTGTCGCTGTGTCCGACCACGCTGCAGTCGCCGTTGTTGACGTTCAGTGTGGAGAGGTTGGGAGTCCCGCAGTTGGCGAAGTACCGAACGCTGCTCAGCGTTGTGGTGTGCCAACCGTAGTTGTAAGTCCAACGTGTGATGGTCTGGTCGAGCCACACCGTGGAACTCTCGGAGGTCGCCGAGAACGCCTTCGTCTCACCGGGGAAGCAGGACAGTCCTCCTCCGCCCTGTACGAGATCGGAGAAGTCCCACCAGCCGCCATCGGCCGTGTTCGAGCAGTATGGCCTGACGAGATCGGTGTTCCAGTCGCCGACGGTGGCGGAAGCAGCGGTCGCCGACAGTCCGACGGCTCCGAAGGCGGTCAACGCGACCAGGAGCGCTGCGGTGAGGCGGCCGGGAGACATGCTCGTCTCCCCGGTCGTCTTCCGGGACTTTCGGAGCAAACGGGTGACGATGATACTGAGCGTGCGCATGGGGTCTCCTTCGGTTCGGAGCGGGCCCGATGCCCAGCTCCGCCTCAGGATGCGCCGGGGTGCGTCTCGAGTCTGTTGCCCTGCCGACGTCCGTTGCGTGCGCGAGCCGACACAACGCGCGATCCGGTCGGCCTTGGCGCGCGGGGCCCCCTTCGGTGGAAAGCACAGTTCCTTCGACCAGCAGAGCGCGGACTAGTGAACCCCGCAGTAGTTGCAGCCGTCGAACCAGTCGGTGCACGCGGTCGGGTCGCCTTCATGGCGTAGCTCGAGGCCGAGGAAGCCGTCCGCGTCGTCGTCGTTCGTGCAACCGGCGACCGTGCCGTCCCGGTAGAGAATCAGCGCACCCGGACACGTCGCCATCCCGGCGATGCTAAGGCCCGTTGACCAACCGGCCGATAGGTCGATCGTGCGCGCGTCTCTGCGCGGCCATGCTTCCCGCTAGGC
>JALYLU010000208.1:0-3740 GCA_030774075.1 Actinomycetota bacterium
CTCCGGGAAACTAGCGCCGTGAGCGCGCGTTCGAGGAAGGCGCCATTCGTCGGGTTTGCCGATCGACGGGTCAGTTGGCCTTGATGAGCCGGACGCACAGCATCCTCGAGAGGTTGAGGAGCAGCTGGGCGGCCACGGTGGGGTCTTCGGCGATCATCTTGCGCAGTGCGCCTTCGCTGAGGCTCAGGATGCGGGTGTGCTCGGTCGCGGCGTCGACATCGAACGCGCGGGGTCGTTCCAACAGGAAGGCCATTTCGCCGAACGCGTCTCCTGTGCTCAGCACGCCGACGACTCGATTGTCGTCGAGGACTTCGAGGGTGCCGTCCAGGACCACGAAGATGTTGCGGGCAGTGCCGCCACGTTTCAGGACGCGGTCTCCTTTCGCGCATGCGATGACGTTGCTGCGGGCGACACAGCGTTCGGCTTCGCCGTCGCTGAATCCGTCGAACGCGGAGATCCCTTGCGCGTGGAGCTCGTCCAGGGTGCGGCGAACCTCGGTCCAATACTCCCTGGGCGCGCTGAGGGACTGGCTGCGGATCGAACCACCGCGGGCGAGCACCCGTTCGACGCAGCCGGGCAGCGCATTCGGCGCGGTCACGTGACCCACACCTCGGAGCGCTTCGACATCAGGGATGAACGCGACCAGCGGGATCAGGTAGCCGGCCGAAGGACTGTTGATGTTGTGCTCGGCATACGGTCGTTGCCCCATACCGAGGTACAACGACAGAAGATGCGGTTCGCAACAGCCGAAGACGAGCCGCAGGTCGTGGCTGTCGATGAACGGCCGACTGTGCTGCATCATCTCCTCGAGCACGCCGGTGCCGCGGTAGGCGGGTAAGACGCTGCTGCGTTCGCCCACCGCCATCAACGCCGGCGGGATTTCCTCGAGGAACGGTGCCAGCTGGTACTGGTCGATCTGCCGGGCCGAGAAGCCCTCACCACCCCAGGTCATGCGCGTCGCGGCTACGACCTCGTCGCCGTCGCGTGCGTAGAAGATCCAGCTCTGGTCGTCTTCGGGCTCCGCGAACCTCCGACTCGCGCGGTCGGCGACCTCGCGGTAACGGCCCAGCTCCTCCACATACACCGCGTAGCGCAGGCGCTGCACCGCCTCGACCTCCTCGGCGGACACCGCACGGACAAAGTCGAATCCCATGTCGACATGCTGATCCACCCGCGGGGTGTCCCGCACGTTCGGGATCAGGGCGGGTCGGCTCCGTCCAGTACGCGGACGAGCTGACCGGTGTGCACGTCGAAGAGGAACCCGCCGACCTGGAGGTCGCGCGGCAACAGTGGGCACGACGCGATCCGCTCGATGTCGTCGCGCAGGGTCGCTTGCTGATCGGTCCCCGTGAGGAAGTCCCAACCCGTGACATCGACGCCGCGCATCGTGCTGATGCGAGCGCGCATCTCGTCGTCGGTCGAGCCGAACATGGCGCAGTCCGTGTGTTGCACCACGCAGACGCGCGTCACGCCGAGCAGGTTCACGGCGATCACCAGCGAGCGCAGCGCGTCGCGGGTCACCCGCGCGCCGGCGTTGCGGATGATCTTCGCGTCGCCGGCCCGCAACCCGAGCAGCGCAAGCGGATCGATGCGAGAGTCGATGCAGGTGAGCACGGCGAGGCCCTTCGCCGCCGTGCCCGCCACCCCCGGATCGTGGAACTCGGTTCGGTAGCGCCGGTTGGCGTCGAGCAGGTCGTCGAACATCGCCGATTCTTCTAGCAGAGGCCGCGCCGACGCTCGAAACCGCATGCGGCGTGTGCGCTACGGTGCCGCCGTCAGTGTCAACGGGAGGAACACATGAGCTTCCGGGTTGTCGTCGACTTCGACAAGTGCGAGAGCAACGCGCTGTGCATGGCCGCCGCGCCCGAGGTGTTCGAGGTGCGTGAGGACGACTTCTTGTACGTCCTCCAGGAGGAACCGCCGGACGACCTGCGCGCCAAGTGCGAGGAAGCGGTGCGGGTCTGCCCGAAGCAGGCGATCTCCATCGTCGACGCTTCCTGAGGGCGCGCGGTGCCCGGCATGGAGGGGATGGCCGCGCTCGTCACCGGTGGCGGCAGTGGCATCGGGTTCGGCTGCGCGCGGCGGTTCGCCGAGGATGGAGCGCACGTGACGATCGCGGGCCGGACGCAGGCGCGCCTCGCGGAAGCGGTGAAGGAGATCAGGGCCGCGTCCGCGCCCGGTGTCACCGCTCGCTACGTCGTGTGCGATGTCACCGACGAGGCCGACGTCGAGCGCGCGGTTGCCACGGCGGCCGCGCCGACCGGCAAGCTCGATGTGCTCTTCGCGTGCGCGGGTGGCTCGTTGCACGGTGGCCCGATCATGGCGTCGGATGTCGCCGGCTGGCGCGCGACGGTCGACCTGAACCTGGTCGGCACGTTCCTCTGCATCAAGCACGCGGCTCCGGCGATGATGCGCGACGGCGGCTCGATCGTGGGGATGTCGTCGATCGCGGGTCACACGACGCACCGATTCATGAGCGCGTACTGTGCGAGCAAAGCGGGGATCGAGATGCTCGTGAAGTGCGCGGCCGACGAGCTGGGTGAGTACAACATTCGCGTCAACGCGGTGCAGCCGGGCATCGTCGACACCGAGCTCATGAGCTTCATCACGGCAGGCGGACCGATCCTCGACAGCTACCACGCGAACATGCCGGTCGCGCGTGTTGGCACCGTCGACGACATCGCTGCGGCTGTGCGCTATCTCGCCGGTCCGGAGTCGACGTGGGTCACCGGTCAGATGTTGGGGATCGACGGCGGCCATCAGCTTCGGTGCGGCCCCGACTACGGCTCCGTGCTGGGCGGTTGAACGGTGGACTTCGAGGAAACCGAAGAGGAGCGCGCGTTCCGGGTCGAGGTGCGGGCCTGGCTCGACGCGCATGCGACGCGGCGTGTCGCCGGGGAACAGTCCGATCACTCCTACATGCCGGGTGACGGCAGCCCCGAGGCCGACGCCGCCCACGTGGGGGCGTGCAAGGAGTGGCAGCGCGTCCTGTACGAGGGTGGTTGGGCCGGGATCACGTGGCCGGTCGACGCGGGCGGGCGCGGCGGACCGGGATGGCAACAGCGCATTTTCAACGAAGTGCAATCGCACTACAGCGTGGCCGTCGGCGTGTTCGCAGTCGGGATCGGCATGGCCGGGCCCACGATCATCGTGTGGGGCACGCCCGAGCAGCAGGAGCGATTCCTGCCCGCGATGTTGCGCGGCGACGACGTCTGGTGTCAGCTGTTCTCCGAACCGGGCGCGGGCTCCGACCTCGCGGGGTTGCGGACACGAGCGGAGCGTGACGGCGACGAGTGGACTGTCAACGGTCAGAAGGTGTGGACGTCGGGCGCGCACTACAGCGACTGGGGCCTGCTGCTCGCGCGCAGTGATCCCGACGCGCCGAAGCACAAGGGCATCACGGCTTTCCTGCTCGACATGCGCACGCCGGGAATCGACGTGCGGCCGCTGCGCCAGATCACCGGCGCGTCGCATTTCAACGAGGTGTTCCTCACCGACGTCCGCATTCCCGACTCGATGCGCGTCGGTCCGCTCGGCGGTGGTTGGCGGGTCGCGAACACGATGCTGTCGAACGAGCGGGCGTTGATCGGCAGCGGCGGGCGGGTCGGCTTCCGGGATCTGGTCTCACTCGCGAAGCGTTGTGGTGGGAGCGAGGATCCGGTGCTGCGTCAGGAGCTCGCCCGCAGCTACACACGGCTGCAGCTCATCAAGTGGCTCGGCTGGCGGGCGCGCAGCCGCAA
>JALYLU010000208.1:3750-8224 GCA_030774075.1 Actinomycetota bacterium
GCCTCGGTCCGGAAGCATCGGTGGTCAAGCTCGCCGCGTCGCGCCGGCTCGAACACGACGGAAACCTGGTGATGACTCTGCAGGGCGCGGAGTCGATGCTCTATGACGACGACGCGATCCAGCACGGCTATTGGCAGCAGCAGTTTCTCGGACAATGGAGCAGCCGACTCGGTGGCGGCACCGAGCAGATCCAGCGCAACGTGATCGGCGAGCGGGTGCTCGGGCTACCGAGCGAGCCGCGGCCCGGCAAGGACACGCCCTTCCGCGAGCTCCCCTCGTAGCGGACACGCAGCCGATCTGGAGACCGGGCCAGACTGCGGTGCATGCAGCTCGACGAGTTCCAGGAATTGATGGCCCGCACCTTCGGTGCGCGCGACCGCAGGCGCGGCATCGACGCGACGGTCGCCTGGCTCGCGGAGGAGCTCGGCGAGCTGGCCCGGGCCGTCCGCAAGGGCACGCGCGACGAGCAGCTCCACGAGGTCGGCGATGTCCTCGCCTGGTTGGCGTCGCTGACCGATCAGCTCGGCCTGTCGCTCGACGGCGCGGCTGCCCGCTACCGGTCGGGCTGCCCGCGCTGTCGCGCCATCCCGTGCGCGTGTCCGTGACCTGCGGACCGCGGTAAATCGCAGACGCGCGCGATCCGATCGCCGTCGACGGGAGCGGCAGCGGAGCCGACCGGACGGGAGGCGCAGGGCGAGCGACCCATCTTCATGTGCGGACGGTACCCTCGCCCGGAGGTCGTGCGCACGCCGTCGGGAGGATCGATCGGTGCGAATCATCGTTGTGGGCGGCGGGACCGCGGGACTGGGCACCGCGCTCGCGTGCGCGCGCGACGGGCACGAGGTAACGGTGCTCGAACGCGACGACACTCCGATGCCGACCGACGCCAACGCCGCGTTCGAGTGGGTGCGCACCGGGGCGCCACAGGTGCGCCATTCGCACGCGTTCCTCGCCCGCGTCCGTAACCTGCTGCGCGACCGCGCCCCCGACGTGCTCGACGCGCTCCTCGACGCGGGTGCGTCCGAGATCGCGTTCACCGAGCACCTGCCCCCGACCCTCACCGATCGATTGCCGCGTCCGGGCGACGATGAGCTCGTCGCGCTTGCGTGCCGGCGCACCACGTTCGAATGGGTGCTGCAGAGGCTCGTGCTCGATGAGCCGGGCGTCGAGCTGCGTCACGGTGTCGCGGCCGGCGCACTCGTCGCGCGCTCGGGAGGGATACCGCTTGTCGTCGGCGTCGACGGCACCCGGGCAGATCTGGTGGTCGACGCCCGCGGTCCGCGCTCTTCTTCCGACGCTTGGCTCGCGGCGATCGCAGCCCCGCCGGTTCACGAGGAGCTCCACGAGAGCGGCATCGTCTACTTCTCGCGGTTCTACCGCGTCCACGCCGGCGTCGAGGCGCCGCCCTACGTCGGACCGACCGCGGCCGATCTCGGCTATCTCAAGTACGCGATCTTTCTGGGTGACAACCGGACCTTCTCGATCACCTACGCGATCGAAAGCCATGACGAAGAGATGCGGCGCGCTCTCGCCGCGCCCGATGGATTCGAAACCGTCGCCCGGTCGCTGGTCGCGACCGCGCCGTGGCGCGTCGACGGTGTGGCCGATCCGATCACCGGTGTCCACGTCATGGCAGGGCTGCGCAACCGGTACCGACCTCTCGTCGACGGCGAGGGCGAGCCGCTCGTGCACGGTTTCGTCGCGGTGGGCGACTCGGCGGTGTGCACGAATCCGCTCTACGGACGCGGCTGCAGCCTCGCGTTCGTGCACGCGTTCGGCCTGGCCGATGCGCTGCGCGAGCACGCTGGCGATCTCGACGGACTCGGGCGTGCCTTCGCCGAGTTCACCGAACGCGAACTGGTGCCGTGGTTCCGTTCCGCCGTGTTGCAGGACGCGCAGGCTCGTGCGTTGCACGAGGAGCTGCCGCCCGAAGACCCGCGCGCCTTCATGCAGGCCGTGTTCCGTGAGGGACTCCTCCCGGCGATGCGCACCTCGCCCATCGTGTTCCGGGCGTTCCTGCGGTGGTTCAACCTGTTGGCCACTCCGGACGCGCTCATGGCCGATGCCGAGATCGTGGGCGAGGTTCTCGCCGCCTACGACGACCGGGACAACCGCCCCGGACCACCGGTCCTCGGCCCCGACCGCGAGACGCTGCTGCTCGATCTCGCCTGACCGGCCGAGCCGCGCGCACGCGGCCGAGCGCCGCCGTCGCTCTCAGTAGGCGAGAAGGGATCGGAGGTCGCGTTCGATGTCGTCGACCTGAGGGAGGATCGCGTTCTCGAGCGACGGCTCGTACGCGCAGAACGTGTCGGTCGCGGCCAGGCGCCAAACCGGCGCGTCGAGGTCCTCGAAGCATTCGTCCGCGACGAACGCGGCGATCTCCGCGCCGAAGCCGCACGTGAGCGTGTCCTCGTGCACGACGAGCACTCGACCCGTCTTGTGCACCGACTCGGCCACGGTGTCGCGGTCCCACGGGGCGATGGTTCTCAGGTCGATGATCTCGATACCGGGGTCGTTGTCCAACTTCTTGACGGCGAGCTCGGCGCGGTGCACGGTCGCGCCCCACGTCACGACGGTTGCACGATCGCCGCGCGTGACGTACGCGCCTTTGCCGAACGGCAGCATCCAATCCTCGGGCGGCATCGGATCGCGGTTGTAGCCCTGTCGGTACAGATGCTTGTGTTCGAGGAAGAGCACGGGATCGTCGCAGCGAAACGCGGTGCGCAACAACCCGGCCGCGTCGCGAGCGCGGGACGGAAAGGCGATCAGTAGCCCGGGCGTATGGGCGAAGATCGATTCGCCCGATTGACTGTGGTACAACGCGCCGCCCTGGAGGTATCCGCCGATCGGGATGCGCACGACCATTGGGCACGTGAAGGCGCCGTTCGAACGCCAGCGCGTCGTCGCGGCTTCCGACCGCAGCTGATTCATCGCGGGCCACACGTAGTCGAAGAACTGGATCTCGGCGCACGGCCGGAGTCCACGCATCGCCTGCCCGACCGCGCGGCCGATGACGTTCGCCTCCGCCAACGGCGTGTTGAAGCATCGGGCATCCCCGAACGCGCGTTGGAGGCCGAACGTGATGCCGAACACTCCGCCCTTGCCGGGCACTTCGTCGATGACATGCGGATCGGCGTCGGCCACGTCTTCACCGAAGACGCGGATGCGTTCGTCGCGCGCCATCTGCTCGTGCAACGTGAGGCGGATCGTCTCACCGAACGTGACGACCTCGACGGGCGTGTCGACGGGCGATCCGTCGACCGCTTGCGGGACCGGCTCTCCCGGGTCGACCTGCACCGGCATGGGCCCGAACACGTGATCCATGACCGACGCGGGAGCGGGTCGTGGCAGGGCGAGTGCGGCCTCGGCTGCCGCGCGTACCGTCTCCTTCGCTTCCGCCCGCATCTGCTCTGCGTTCTCGACGGTCAGCGCGCCTGCCGCGAGCAGGCGCTGCTCGAGCCGCGTGATCGGGTCGTGCTCGCGTTCGTCGTCGAGCTCCTCGGCCGCGCGGTACTTCTTCTGGTCGTCGGAGAGCGAGTGCGAGTAGGGACGGGTGACGAGCGCGTGCACCAGACACGGGCCTGCGCCCGCGCGCACGTGCGCGATCGCGTTCGCGCCCTTGCTCCGGACCTCGAAGTAGTCGCAGCCATCCATGTTCACGACGTGGAGCCCCCGGATGCCGCGCACCATCTCCGAGATCGGCGCCGGATGCTGATCGGTCGAACGCACCGAGATCGCGTAACCGTTGTCGGCCACGACGAACAACACCGGGAGATGGAGACGAGTGGCGGTGTTGAGCGATTCCCAGAACTCGCCTTCTGAGGTTGCGCCCTCGCCCAGCGACACGTAGGTCAATTCGTCGCCGTGCGCGGTGCAGCCCGGCAGGTGCGGGCGCCGCCCGATGTAGCGCGCCGCCTCCGCGCAGCCGACCGCGGGCAGGCACTGGCTTCCGGTCACGGACGTCTGGCTCACGATGTTCAGTCGGGCCGATCCCCAATGACAGGGCATCTGCCGGCCCCCCGATGCGGGGTCGGCCGCCGCCCCGACTGCCTGCATCAGCATCTCGAGCGGCGTGACCCCGAGCGCCAACGCGAGCGCGCGGTCGCGGTAGTAGGGGAAGAACCAGTCGTAGCCGGCGCGCAGGGAGCGTGCGAGGCCGAGCAGCAACGCCTCGTGTCCCGCGCCCGAGATCTGGAAGAACGCGCGGTTCTGCTGGCGGAGCGCGATCTCACGGTCGTCGCAGAAGCGAGATACGAGCGCGAGGCGGAAGTCGTCGAGCGCTTCGTCGAGATTTGCGTTGAGCGATCGGTCGAGTGCGGCGTCGTGCACTGGTCGGCAGTGTACGACCTAGTCTGGGTCGCGGTGACGCAGTCCGTGCCCCTTCCTTGGCGCCGGCGCGCCGCGCGCGATACCGGCCGCTTCCTCTCGCCCGCGGTGCGGAATCTCGCAGGTGAGCTCGACGTCGATGCGGCGT
>JALYLU010000209.1 GCA_030774075.1 Actinomycetota bacterium
CCCTGTCACCGTCGCCGCCCAGCCCTTCACGGGCAGGAGTCTTTGTAGGCTGGCACGAATGCGGCGGGTCATCGTGACGATCACGGTCTCGGCGCTCGTCGCTTCGTGTTCCGCGTCGAGACATGCCGCGCCGGCCGTGCCGGCGACGACTACCACGATGGCGACGCCGACGAACCTCACCGTTGCGCGCGTCGTCGCCGCACCCGCGCAGACGATCGACGGGTTTGGCGCGTCGGGCGCGTGGTGGCCGAACGATCTCGTGAAGTTCCCACCCAGCGTTCAGAAGCGCGTCGCCGATATGTTGTTCTCCCCGCACGGCATCGCGCTGTCGGGTTATCGCTACAACATCGGCGGCGGTGGTGTCGGTGTGAAGACGCCGGCTCGCGCACCCAGACAGGTGCCGGCCGACACCGCCGGCCTGACGTTCATGCGGGCCGCGAACGACGCGCACGTGCCGATCCTCACCGGATTCGTCAACAGCGCTCCACCACAGTTCACGACGAACGGAAAGTCGTGCGGCGGCAGCCTCAAGCCGGGGAGCGAAGCCGCGTACGCGCAGTATCTCGCCACCATCGTCAAACGGCTCGACGAGGACGAGCACATCACGCTGCAATACGTCAGTCCGATGAACGAGCCCGACAACAATTTCGGCGACTGCGGGCAAGAGGGCATGCAGGTTCCGGTCGCGCAGCGGGCGCTTGTCGTCCAGGCGCTCGGTAAGGCGCTCGCACGCGAAGCACCGGACGCGAGAGTGGTTGCCGATGAGACAACCGCCGACGCGATCCTCGCCGACGAGGCACCGCGGTGGCTCGCCGTGCCCGGGACGACCCGATATCTCGCGGCGATCGCACACCACACGTACGACTTCCCCAACGACGCGCTGCGCCGGCTTCTCCCTCCCGTCGCCCAACGGTTCGCGAAGCCGACGTGGATGACCGAGATCTGCTGTTACAAAGGATCGGGCGGCGTCGCGACGAGCTTCGGCGCGCAATACGACCCCACGATCAAGCAAGGCTTGTGGCTCGCCGACCAGATCTACGACGATCTCACCATCGCCGACGACAGCGCCTGGTACTGGTGGACCGCGCTGTCGCCGGTCATGGGCTGCGACCCCCGCGGCGATCCGCGGTGCGCGACTCGCGTCAACACGAAAGGCTTCAACGACGGTCTGCTGTATTACGACGAGAAGTTCGCCGCCGACGGCGTCGCCGACATCTTTCCGACGAAGCGTTTCTACGTGCTCGGACAGTTCAGCCGCTACGTGCGTCCGGGCGCGATCCGTCACGACGTGCGCGGCGCGCCCAAGGGTGTATTCATCATGGCCTTCGAGCAACCCACCGGCTGGACCGTCGTCGCGTGGAACGAGGGTGGCTCCGAGGCGACGTTCGGTATGGCGTTGCCCTCGCCTACGTCGACGGTCGCGGACGCGGTTGCCACCTCGGCCGACAAGCAGCTCTCGCCGACGACGGCGCCGGCCCGAACCGATACCGGCGCCTGGCTCGCGCACATCGCCCCGCAGGCCATCGTCACCTACACGTTCTCCAAGTAAGTGGTTAGACCGGCGCGTCGGCGAAGCGCGCGAGCACCATCTTCTCGACACCGCTGATCGACGTATACAGGATCATCGAGAACGCGGTGGCGAGCGCGGCCGCCGACCACAGCATGTTGTAGTTGGACAGGGACCCCGCCTGGAGCATGAGGTACCCGAGCCCGTGCCCGGTCGCGAGCCACTCGGCAAGCAGCGCACCGACGAGCGCGAGCGGCGCCGCTATGCGCAGCGATGCGAAGATCGCCGGCAGCGCGTTCGGGAGCTGCACCTTTCGAAGGGTCTTCACCGGGCCGGCGCCGTAGGCACGGAAGAGGTCGATCGACGCCTGGGGCGTGGCTCGCAACGCGAGCGTGACGTTCACGAGGGTCGGGAAAAACGTGACGATGCCCGCGATGACCGTCACGCCCATCAGCCCGCGGCCGAAGACGAGCGTGATCAGTGGCGTCATCGCGACGAGCGGCACCGAACGCAAGACCATCGCGAGCGGCATGACCGTCTGCTCGACCGAGCGGCGCAGGTTGAAGACGATCGAGCACGCGAGCGCGGCGGCCGTACCGGCGGCGAGCCCCACGAACGCGTCCTCGAGCGTCGTCAGCGATGCCGAGTAGAGATGCCCCCGGGTCGGCAGGCTCTGCGGCGCGGGCGCACTCGAGCTCGCAGTCAGGAAGTGCCACACGTCGAGGGGGGTCTTGCCGACGAAGTGGTCGATGTGGAAGACCAAAAGGAACAGCCGCCACGCGCCGAGCACGACCACGAGCGAGACCACCGCCGACAGGAGCCGGCGCGCGATGCGCAGTAGCCGGCTCCCTCCGCGCGCCGGCGGCGCAACGGGAGGTACCGCGAGCGCCTGGAGCAACTCGGTCGACGTCACGAGCCGGCACCCCTGGGCGCCCACGGCGTGAGGAGGCGGCCGACCAAGGCGGTGATGCCGTAGGCCGCGCCCGCCAGCCCGGCCGCGACGAGCGAGAGGCCCCACACTCGCGGGATCTCCAACGCGGTCTCCGCCGCGACCATCGCGACGCCGAGGCCGCGCTCGGCTCCGAAATAGTCGCCGATGATCGCACCGAGGATGGCGGCGGGCGCCGCGATCCGCAGGGCCGCGAACAGGCTCGGGAGCGCCGCCCGGAGGCGAACCTTCGTCAGCTTGCGCACCGCACCACCGCCGTACGCGTGGATCACGTCGAGCGTGGTCTGGTCGGCCGCTCGTAGCCCGACGAGCGTCCCGATGAGCGTGGTGAAGAACACCTGCAGCGCGGCGAGGATGATGTTCGGCGCTTGGTCGTGGAATTTCAGCGACAGGATCGGCGCCACCGCAATGATCGGCAGGCAGTAGACCACCACGCCCAGCCTCGTGAGCGGCCGCTCGAAGATCGGCGCGACGACGAACGAGAACGCGAGCCCGATCGCGAGCACGTTGCCCCACAACCATCCGAGCGACGCCTCGAAGAGCGTGTCGCGGGCGTTGTTCCAGTAGAACGCGAACCCGTCGTCGAACATATGGGCGACGATCCGTGTCGGCGGAGGAACGAGGCCGTTCCTTCCCCGGAAGAACACGAGTCCGACGATCTCCCATACGACCAGCAGGCCGACGACGCCGATCAAGCCGCCCCGCCACGCCGGCGTGCTGCCCGCCCGCGCCGCACGCGGTTCGGCGACGGCAACCGCTGCCATCAGTTCTCGCCCGCCGCCTGACCCTGGCCGAACAGCAGCTCGCTGAACCGATCGCACAGCTCGTGGAAGTGTGGATCGCGCAACATCTGGGGCGTTCGGGGCCGGGGAAGGTCGATGTCGACGCGCGCGGTGATGCGGCCGGGCCGCGGGCTCATCACCGCGACCGTGTCGGCCAGAAAGACGGCCTCGGAGATGGAGTGCGTGACGAGCAGGGTCGTGCATGCCCGTTCGGTCCAGATGCGTTGGAGCTCGAGGTTCAGCCGCTGGCGGGTCATCTCGTCGAGGGCGCCGAACGGCTCGTCGAGCAGCAGCACCTTCGGCTCGATCACGAGCGCTCGCGCGATCGCGACCCGTTGGCGCATTCCGCCCGAGAGTTGAGCGGGTCGGGCCTGCTCGAAACCGACGAGGCCGACGAGGTCGATCAACCCGTCGATCACGCCGGCCGCGGGTTTGATCCCCGCGAGCTCGAGCGGCAGCTTGATGTTGGTGATGACCGACCGCCACGGCAGCAACGCCGACTCCTGGAACGCGATCCCCAGGTGGTGGTTGCGACGGGCGGCCGCCGGATCCTCGCCGTGCACGAGCGCCTGACCGCTCGTCGGCGCCTCGAGATCGGCGAGGATCCGCAGAATGGTCGACTTCCCACACCCCGACGGGCCGAGCAGCGCGGTGAAGGAACCCGCCGGCGCCGCGAGGTCGACGAGCTCGAGCGCGACAACCTCCGATCGGCGCGACCGGAACACCTTCCCGAGCTGGCGCAGCGAGATGCCATCGTCGGCAATCACGCCGAGATCGTTCGTCGGGGTATCGGTTCCCGTCAAGCTGTGAGTCGTCGCCACGCTGTCACGCCGTCGTGTAGGTCTTGAGCTCGGGGTGCTCCGAGTACACCTCACTCAGCACTGACATGTCGAACAGCTTGTCCTTGGTGATCGTGATTCCGGCGAGCGCAAGCGTGCTGATGTTCTCGTCGATCAAGGCGTCGGTGATCGTGAAGAGCCCGTTCGCCTTCGTGTCGTCGGTCGAGATGAGCAGGTTCTCCGACGTCGACTCGAGCGTCTGCTCGGCAACAGTGAGCTTCTGGTCCTTCCCGTAGACGTTTGCCGCGAGCTTTGCGCCGATGGTCGGGTCCTTCAGGTTCTGCTGCCAACCCTTGATGTCGGCCCTCAGCATCGCCTTGACCTTCTTGCGCTTGTCGGAGTCGCTGAGGCTGCTCTTCTTGACGACGTACGTCTCCGAGACGAGCGGGTACTTGTAGTCGGCCAGGAGGAACGTCTTGGTGTCGACGCTCTGGGTCTTCAGCAAGTTGGGCTCGTTCGTGACGAAGGAGAACCAACCGTCGACCTGCTTCGAGACCAGCGGCGACGGGTCGAACTGCACCGGAACCTTGGTGATCTTGCTCCCGTCGATGCTGTTGGCCTTCAAGAAGGCGTTCCAGACGGCTTCGTTCGTCGCCTGCACGCCGATCTTCTTGCCGATCATGTCCTGCGGCGTGTTGATCGGGGCGCTCGCGAGACTCATCACCGCGAACGGGTTCTTCTGGTACTGCGCGCCGATCGTGACGAGGTCGGCGCCCTGGTTGATCGCCGCGCTCGTGATGTCGGGCGCGGAGATGCAGACCAGCGCCTTGCCCCCTTGCACGACCGAGTCCTGCTGCACCGTCGGTCCGCCCGACAGGAGCGTGACCTTCGAGAATCCTGCGTCCTTGTAGTAGCCGTTCGTGTCCGCGATGTACTCGCCCGCGAACTCGACGTTCTTGATCCACGAGAGCTGGAACGTGAGCTCGCCGAGATCGGTCGTGCCGCCGACGGTCGTCGAGCTGCCCGACGCGGCCGGCTTCGACGAGCTACCGCAGGCGGCGAGGATGGCCGACATACCTCCCGTCCCCAGCAACGCAACTCCGATACCTCCCGCGGCACCCCGCCGCAGGAACGATCGCCGATCGAGCGACAGCGCTCGAAGATCGAATTCGTCGGTCACGACGCCTCCCTGTTCTGGTCCCCGCAACTTCGGGAGCCCCGTCAACGATTTGTTGAAGCGAACCATAGAAGCCCTGGAGTTTCGGTGCTGTACGTCTTCCATGAACGCAGCGTTTCGGTCGTCGAGGCACCAGGTGCGCCGGCGACCGGAGATGCGATGATCCTCCCGTGCGCGATCTCCGAGGGCTCCCGAAAGCCCACCTCCACATCCACCTCGAAGGTGCGATGCGGCCCGCGACGCTGCACGAGCTGGCCGCCGAGGCCGGGCTCGACGTTCCGCCGATTCGCGGCTTCGGGAGCTTCGCCGCGTTCTCGGGCATGTATCTCGCGGCGTGCGACGTCCTGACCTCGGCCGACGCGCTCGCCCGGCTGACCCGCGAGGTGGTGGAGGACGCCGCTCGCGACGGCGCGGTCTGGGTCGAGCCCGCCGTGTATTTGCCGCACCACAATGAGCGGCTCGGGTCGCCCGCAGAGACGCTCGAGATCATTCTCGGTGCCGCGGCCGACGCGGCCCGCGCGAACGACATCGGGGTCGGGATCGTGGTCGCGGCGGACCGGACGGTCGACCCGGCCGACGCGATCGAACAGGCGACCCTCGCGGTGAAGTACGCCGACCGCGGCGTGATCGGTTTGGGGCTCGCCAACGACGAGACCGGGCATCCCCCGGAGCCGTTCGCGGCCGCGTTCGCGCTCGCCCGCGAGGCCGGGCTGCTGTGCGTCCCGCACGCGGGCGAGCTCGAAGGCCCCGACTCGGTAGGGGGCGCCCTCGACGCGTTGCGCGCAGATCGCGTGCAACACGGCGTCCGAGCGATCGAGGATCCCGAGCTCGTGCGCCGCTTGGCCGATTCGCCCGTGTGCCTCGACGTCTGCCCGACGTCGAACGTCTTGCTCTCGGTGGTCCCCGACATTTCAGCCCATCCCCTGCCGGCACTCCTTGCCGCGGGCGTGCGGTGCAGCCTCAACTCCGACGATCCGCTGCTCTTCGGCCCGAACCTGCTCGAGGAGTACGAGCTCGTGCGCACGACGCTCGCGCTCGACGACGTTTCGCTGGCGCACGTCGCCGCGTGTTCCATCGACGCGTCGGGCGCTCCGAACGACCTAAAGGAGCGCGCGCAAACCGCGATCGCGGCCTGGCTCGCCGACGCCTGAATTCCACCCAACAGTTGGCAAGAATTGTGACGGCGTGGCATCGGTTTCCTTGCGAACAGTTGGCAAGAATTTGGGGCGCGTGGCGTCGGTTTTCTTGCGAACAGTTGGCAAGAAGTTTGGGTGCAGCCCCGGATCAGGCGATGAGGCCGATCACGCAATCAGGGCGGACGCGACGACGTCGCCCGTCGTCCCGTCGATGAGGCCGACGTCGGTCACGTGAGGACCGGGCAGGCACGCGAGTGACGAGAGCATCACCTGGAACAACGGCTGGGTGAGCGTCGGCGCGAACAGGCCGATCTCCATGGCTGCGTCCTGCACTGTTCGCTGCGCGGCCGCGACCTCGGCGGCGGGCAGCCGGGAGAGGATTCCGGCGATCGGCAGCGCGATGTGCGCGAGCAGCGTGCCCGCCCGCGCGACCGCCACACCGCCGCCCGACGCGATCACCGCGTTGGCGGCGAGCGCCATGTCGTGCGGATCGCGTCCGAACACGACGAGGTTGTGCGTGTCGTGGGCGACGGTAGTGGCAACCGCGCCCGTCCAATTTCCCCACCCTGACAGCAGCGCGGAGTACGGCACCGGGGTGATCCGGCCGTGCCGGTGCACCGTGACCTGCACGATGTGGTCGTCGGGTATCTCCACGACACCGTCGCGCACGACGACGTCGGTCTCGTCCCAACGCGTCATCACCGCATCGGCGATCACGCGCATGCGATGGGTTCCGTCGGGCGCGTCGAGGCGCAACAACATGTCGGACGGGTCGAGCGCCGCGAGGTGCATCGTTTCGAGGGGAGGGTCACTCGGGCCTTCGACGACGTCGACGAGCATTCGCCCGAGCGACGCGACGAGCCGGCCGTCGGTGAGGACGTGCTCGGCGGTGAACGACGTGAGGTCGGTGAGCACGACGATGTCGGCGCGGCGCCCGGCAGCGACGAGGCCGAGATCGGCGCGCTGCAACCGGTAGGCGGCGTTGTAGGTCGCGCACCGCAGCGCCAGCAAGGGGTCGAGGCCGTACGCGACGAGACGGCGGAGGAGATGATCGATCCCTCCGTCGTTCAGGAGGGTGAGCGCGAAGAGGTCGTCGGTCGCGGCGACAAGGTGCGTCGGCGGTATCGGCAGGTTGTTCACCTCGGCGACGATTCCCGGCAGGATCGGATCGATCATTCCGCGCAGCTCGACGGTCAGTCCCGCACGCAGCTTCTCCAGGCAATCGGGCTCGGTGAAGATCTCGTGGTCCGAGGTCATCCCGGCCGCGAGGTACGCCTGCAGCACAGGGCCGGTCAGGCCGGCCGCGTGGCCCGACACGAGCTTTCCGCTGTCGAGTCCCGCGGCCACCACGTCGACCATGCGGTCGGCGCCGCCGAGCACGCCGAGCATGTCCATCACCTCGGCCAGGCCACCGACCTCCTCCCACGACAGCATCTCGGTGACGTCCGGCCCGTACAGGTCGGCGCCGGAGAGCTCGAGACCCGGTTGCGGCGGCACGCACGAAGGCGCCTGCACGATGAACCGGACCGGCAACCCGCGACTCGCCTCGACGGCATAACGCACCCCGGCTACACCCGCGACGTTCGCGAGCTCGTGCGGATCGATGAACACCGTCGTCGTGCCGCGCGGGCATACTGCTTCGGCGTAGGCGCCGGGCGTGAGCATCGACGACTCGAAGTGCACGTGCATGTCGACGAAGCCGGGCATCACGTACATGCCCTTGCCGTCGATTTCGTAGTCGGCGTCGCGCGGCTCGCGGTTCGGCTGCTGCGCCAGCCCGGGCCAACCGGCCTGACGGACCGAGGTGATTCGGTTACCTTCGATGACGATGTCCATCGGGCTCAGCGGCGGACCGCCGGTGCCGTCGATCAGCGTCACGCTGCGGATC
>JALYLU010000210.1 GCA_030774075.1 Actinomycetota bacterium
CGAAGTTCGGCGCCATCAATGAGTTCGAGATCGTTCCGGTAATCGAGATCACTGAAGCGGTGCCGATCTTGAGCGAGGCCCTCGCGTGGGCGGCGTCCATCTCCTAGATGGCCTGAACCCTCATCGCGTCGGTCTCGACGCTGTAGAGCACCAGTCACCAAATGTTGCGCGCCAGATCTGCCGTTCGGCGCTCGCATAAGCGTCCCGGAGCGGGCCTGAGGTGAGCAAGGCGCAGGCAGGCTTGCGGTAGGGGCATGCCGCCCATCATCGGACCGGGCGGCATGCATCGATCGGAGCACGATGAGACAGCGCGTTTCTGTCCTGGCTCGTTCTCGCCACGCTCGCTGCCGCACGGGCAGACGCTTGGCGCGCTACTTCAGCGGCGATGTGCGTTTGCGAGCGAAAGACGTACTCACCTCCACGCTCGACCAGCGTGCCGTGGGAGCTGTATCCGACGGCGAAGCAGCTGTTGTTGCTGGTGCACGACACGCCGTCGAGCTCACTGTCCGTCGCGCCGGTCGCGTTGGCGCTTCGGACGATCGCCCACCTGGTGCCGTTCCAATGCTCGACCAGCGTACGGCTGCCCTCCTCGTAGTAGTAGCCAACAGCGACGCAGTTGCTAGTACTGGTGCACGACACGTCGAACAACGTGCCTGGCGAGTTGGGGCTCGGGACGATCGCCCAGCTCGTGCCGTTCCACGCTCGACCAGTGTGCCGCTGTCAAAGTTTCCGACGGCGAAACAGCTAGTGGTGCTGGTGCACGTCCGCCGTACAGGAAATTGTTCGTCGCGCCGGTCGGGTTGGGACTCGGGACGATCGCCCAGCCGCTGCCGTTCCAACGCTCAACCAGCGTGGAGAAGGGTGGCCCGTAGTTGCTGCCGGACAGTCCGACCGCGAAGCAGTTGGTGGTGCTGGTGCACGACACGTCGGACAAGTTGCTCCACGACGCGGTCGGGTTGGGGCTTGGGACGATCGCCCAGCTGGTGCCGTCCCACCGCTCAACCAACGTCTCGAACAGCGTGTCGCGGGGCCCTTCTGTGTGGCCGAAGGTTCCGACGGCGAAGCAGCTGGTGGTGCTGGTGCACGACACATCGGCGAGGCCGCTCTCCCGCACGCCGGTCGGGCTGGGGCTCGGGACGATCGCCCAGCTGGTGCCGTCCCACCGCTCGACCAACGTGAGGTACGTGTAGGAGCTAATTTCGTAGTACTCCCCGACGGCGAAGCAGCTGCTGGTGCTGGTGCACGACACGCCGTACAAGCTTGTGTACGTCGCGCCGGTCGGGTTCGGGCTCGGGACGATCACCCAGCCGTTGCCGTTCCAACGCTCAACCAGCCTGCGCGACTCGGAGCCGTTGCCAGAGAATCGCGAGCGGGTTCGCCATCTGGATCGTGCGAACGATCTAGACCCAACTTCAAACTGAGCCACTACCGCCGCGCCATATCTGCAGATATTCCGGTCATCGCAGGGTGTCGCGGCGCGGTGCTCCATCCCGCGGAGGGGTCAGATCGCGACGCCCGTTGGAGTGACGGCGATGTGGAATTCGATGCCGAGCGCGCTCGAGAGGCGGGCGAGGGTGTCGAAGGATGGGTTGTGTTCGCCGGCTTCGAGTCGCGCGACGGCGGGCTGCTTCATACCAAGCAGCCGAGCGAGCGCGGTTTGGGAGAGGTCGTGCTCAACGCGGTACTCGACGAGACGGGATGCGACGGCGCGCGCGACCGCGGTTCGGTTCCACTCTGCTCGAACGTGGGGGTCCTTGAGCTGACGTGCGATCACCTTGTCGCTCGTGCGCATCTTGTCGAGTTTCACGTTGTCGGTCTCCTCATGCTGCGATCTCGTCGAGCCGCTTCGTTGCGGCGGCGACCGCTCGTCGGAATCTCCGTGGGTCGACGAGCGCTTCCGGCCCGACCGCAACGACGACGAAGGTGTTTCCCACTCTTCCGTACAGGGGCCGCCTTTGGCTCCGGCCACCTCGAGGTCGAAGCTCGCGCAGCCGTTCCGCGCCTTTCACGTTGCTCTCATGCGGGAACGGCAACGCGGGGCCGACCGCGGCGAGTTTCTCGACCGCGTGCATCACAGCGACTCGTTCCTTGGCCGGTAGTGCACCGAGCTCGGCTTCTGCTTCGGGGTTGGAACACCACCGTCCACACACCGAATCACTATAACACATGTGTTATAGCTCGATGTCGGCGCCGAGATCCCGGTCGGCGATGCGGGGGCTGCGTTCCTTCTCGAGTGCGTCTTCGATCGCCTGGCGGATCGCGAGTTCTTGTTGGTGGGAGCGGTCGAGGGTTCGGGAGATGGTCGTGTATCCGTCTTCGGGTTCGGGATCGTGGTGGGCTTCGGCGTCGTACTCGGTGCGGACCGTGTGGAGATGGTTCTCGTGGCGGCCGCGAGTGAGGGCGCTGTAACCGGCTTCTCGGTAGAGGTACTCGTCGCCGAGGACGTACACGTAGTCGCACGTTTGGCCTTGGGCTTTGTGCACGGTCATCGCGTAGGCATGGTCGAGGCCGCCGGCGTCGAGGTACGTGGCCGGGATCGTCTTGGTGGTGTCGTCGTCGAACGCGACGCTGACCGCGCGCCGCTGGCGGTCGATGCCGGCGATGGTGCCGCGTTGACCGTTGAGCACACCGAGCCGGTAATCGTTGGTGAGGGTCATGACCCAGTCGCCGACCGCGAACGCGCGCCCGTCGATGTCGAGCTCGTTCGGCCCGACGACGCCTTCGGCCTGGAGTGCGGCGCGGGCGTGTTGGTTGAGGTCAGTGACGTCGTCGCGGCGGGCGGCGAGCATGAACGCGCTGTCACCGTCGAGGGTCTTGTCGAGCCACTGTTGGACCATCTCCTTCCGTGCGTCGGCTTTGGTGGGGTGGTCGTGGACGCGGCCGTGCGCGGTGAGGATGCCGAGGGCGCGGGCGGTGTCGCCGTCGCGGAGTTCGGAGAGTGCGTCTCGTTCGATTGGGTCGCGGTTGCGCCGGTTTTCGGTGAGGTGGATCGCGTCGGGCTTTTGGGCGAGGGCGGCGAAGACGCCGCCGGCTTCGATCGCGGGGAGTTGGTGGTGATCACCGACCAGGACGACCTTGGCGTCGGCCCGGCCGGCGTGGTCGATCAGACGGCCGAGTTTGCGGGTGCCGATCATCGCGGCTTCGTCGACCACGACCACCGAGCGTCGGCCCAGGCCGTCGACACCGTCGCGATCGAGCGCGCCGAGGAGACGGTCGAGGCTGCACGCCGGGATCCCGGCGCTCGCTTGGAGCTCCGCCGCGGTCCGAGCCGCGAGGGCGCAACCGATCACCGGGTAGCCGTCGCGTTCCCACATCTCCCGAGCGACCCGTAACGCGTGGGTCTTGCCGGTCCCGGACGCGCCGACCACCACGGAGACACCGGCTCCGTTGGTAGTGAGCGCGACGACCATCGCGGTCTGCTCGGAGCTCAACGAACCGGCCGCGGCAACCGCGGGCTGAACGCAGACGCCGTAGTTGCCGTCCCGGCGTGCTTCGACCGCGTCGAGAACGCGGCGTTCGAGCTCGAGATGCTCGACGGTCGCGTACTGCACACCGCTCAGCGCGACCCCGACCGCCTGCACGTGATCACTCGCAAGGAACGCGTCAACACGTGCCTCGACGTCCGAGATTTTCGCGCCCGGCTGACAATGGTGCGCTACCAACCGCACGACCGCGCGCCGGTCGAAGATGCTGCCCTCGATGCTCATGCTCTGCGCGAGCCAACGGTCGTCGGCGTCCAGCGCCGTCCGTGGCGACTGCGGTACAGACATCTGGACAGACGCTGGTACAGACGGGCGTTGAGCGCGGCTCAGCTTCTCGACCCGGCCACTAGGCAGGCCGTGCAGGTCTGCACGCGCCCGCCAATCGGCCCGCAGCTGTTCGACGTCGACGGTGTAGTCCTTCGCGGTGCGGGTCCTGACCGCGAGCCGACGCCGGGACCGCACCGAATCGTTCCCGACCTCGGCGGCGGCTTGTTCGATCTCGATCCGCCGGCGGCTGAACTCCCGCAACACATGACGTTCGAAGCCGGTGATCTCCGCCTGACCGTTGATCGGATACTCCCACGGCACCTCGAGCGAGCGGGTCAGCGCGTGACGGAGTTCGGCTTGGTACAAGAACCCGGCCGTGCGCGCGTGCGCATACAGCAGCCGGCCATCCAACGCCCGCCAGACCCCGTCCTCGCACAACGTCGCGTTCGCGACCAGCACGTGGGTGTGGAGTTGCGGGTCCCCGGCCCGGCTGGTGCGATGCCGAAACGCAGCCCCGATCACTCCACCACCCTCGACCGTTTCCAGGCCGTTGTGACCACGCCGCGAACGCACCGCCTCCCGCTCCAGATAACCAATCGTCTGATCGACCGCGTACTCGTGCGCGGCCACGACCGCGTGGGCCGTGGCCGGGCAACCGAGCGCCCACACCAACGACACCGACTTCGGTGCCGACAACGTCAGATCGAACGCGCACAACCGGGCGTTGCCCCGACGCAGAGAAACACCAGCGGACGGATCCTCACCCGCCAACACCGAACGGAGATCGCCGTCCTCGACCTCGCCGGACAGACCGAGCAGGGTGGCACCGCCGCCGAGCCAACGGCCGGGGACCTCGGCCGCCTCGAGGTAGTAGTCCTCGACGCCGTGCGCGACACCGGCGAGGTAGTAGCCCTCCTGCCCTGCGCTCAGCTTGCCGATCGACATCATCAACCGGGATAAGCGCGCGTACGGACCCGAACGCGACAACGCTGCATCGAGATGCAACGTGTGTGAAGAGCTCTACTCGCGATTTCCGTGTCGCGTTCGAGCGGTCGCTCGCGCTTATCCGTAGGGATGAGAGAAACCAGCGAGACAACACAACCAGAAGATCGGACCAACTACGAACGAAAGGTGTTGCTGCTCACGATGATCGACGCGGCACGCGTCCTGTCGATCCGGCGCACGACGATGTACGAACTCGTCGACACCGGCGAAATCGACGTCGTGCACATTGGTCGATCCGTCCGGGTTCCCGTCGACGCGCTCCACGCGTTCGTCGAGAGACGCCGGGCGGATTGATGAACGCCCCCGTAGCGTTTACCGTAGGCGACCCGGCATGAGCATCGAGCGACGCACAACGCAACGAGGAACGGTCTGCGACGTTCGGCTCCGCGACCCGAGTGGGCGCGCGTACATGCGCACGTTCCAGACGCTCCGTCGAGCGCAGCAGTTCGAACGGGCCGAGCGTGCGACGATGGACCGCGGCGCGTGGACGGACCCTCGTGCCGCGACAACAACCCTGGCGGTTTGGTCGAGGGGCTGGCTCGAACGGGACGCGACGAAGCGACCCCGGACGAAGATCGCCGACGGACAGATCCTCGAGGGACACGTCCTGCCCGAGCTGGGCCACCGGGAACTGGGCTCGGTGACCCCGCTCGATATCCAACGTCTGGTCGCACCGTGGGCCTTTCGCTACAAGCCCAACACGGTTCGTCGCTACTACGCGGTCGTGCGCGCGGTCTTCGCGGCCGCGGTGACGGCGGATGTACTCGTACGGTCGCCCTGTCGCGGCGTGAAGCTTCCGCGGGCCGAGCCGTCGCCGCATCACGTGGTCGCGCCCGATGAGCTCGCCAGTCTCGCAGCTGAGGTTGGTCACGCGTATCGACCGATGGTACTTCTGGCGGCCGTGACCGGGCTTCGCTTCTCGGAGTGCGCAGGATTGCGGGTGCGTTCTCTCGATTTGCTCCACGGCCTGCTGACGGTCACCGAAGGAGTCGTGGAGGCCGGCGGCCGCGTCGTGATCGGGCCGCCAAAGAGCACGGCCGCGCGCCGGTGCATTGCGATCGCACCCGCGCTCGCCGCGTTGCTGGCCGAGCATCTCGCCCGTAGCGGGCTGACCGCGGCGGACGCCGACGCGTGGGTCTTCCCCGGCCCCAAAGGCGGGCCGCTGCGGTACGCGAACTTTCACGACCGCGTATGGGTCCCGGCCTGCACGCGGGCCGGACTCGAAGGGCTCGGATTCCACGACCTGCGCCGAGCCGCCGCGACCGTCCTCGTGACCTCAGGTGTCGACGTCCGCACCGCCCAACACCGTCTCGGTCACTCCGACCCGAGGCTCACGCTTGCGGTGTACGCGCAGGTCGCACCGCACGCGGACCGCGCCGCGGCCGCAGCGATCGAGGACCACTTCCTCGCCGGCGCGCGCGATGGACGCGCGATGGACGGTGACGGGGTGCTGCTGACTGGTGCGGCGCGACGGCTGCCACCTGCGCAAACGGTGGAGCCGGAGAGGGGATTCGAACCCCTGACCTGCTCATTACGAGCGCCACCCTGCGTATGTCAGCGAACACGCGCGAACGCGAAAACGCACGTCAACGACGGTGCGTGTACGGGGCGAACAACTGCGAATGAGGGCGATCTTCGACGGCGCGCGCCATGGACGCGCCATGGAACGCGGCGGTCACTCGCTCGCGAACGGCAGTCGTCGCACTCGAATCGTCCCGCGCGCGAACGACGCGACCGCGCCGGCTTCGAGATCCTCGGCAAGCGCGTCGAGATTCGCCTGCAGCAGCGCCGCGTGTTGGTCGGGCGTCATCTCGTTGACGTGCCGGAGTAGCACGAACGACGGCTTCGCGCGATCGAGCCGTGCGAGGATCGCCCCGAAGTCGGTGTCAGCGGAGACGATGACGTAGTCGTGTTCGAGCGCATACTCGACGATGCTGTCGTCGCTCGCTTGAAGCAAGCCCACGTCGTACACGTGGATCGCGACGTGTCCGGCGTCGCGCAATCGTGCCGCGACCACCGGGGAGAGGTTGGCGTCGACCAGCAGCCTCACGCGGGCTTCGTCAGCGGGAGCTCCCGTTCGCGCACCGCGGCCGCGCCGTACTCCAGCGCGGCGAAGATGTCCTCACGCTCGAGGTAGGGGTAGTCCTCGAGGATCTGATCGACCGTGCGTCCGGCCGCGAGCTGACCGAGCACGGCACTCACCGTCACCCGCAAGTCGCGAATGCACGGCAGGCCACCCATCTTGTTCGGATCAACGGTGATGCGCTCGAACGCCACGACTCCAGAATACGCTCTACGTTGCTCGAATCGGACTGATTCGCCGCGTCGCACGCAGTCGACGAACGCGTTAACGCTTCGCCGCGCTGCCTCAGTCCGGCAGCCTTTCAATAGGACGCTCGCCGGGACGCTACGTCCAGGGCTTACGGTGCTCGGAGCTAACCGCCTGCCGATCAACCAAACCAAATCGACGGACCGCAGCCTCAGAGTCTCCTGATCCTCCCGGCGGCTGCAGTTCCGGGTCGTCATGCCGGCACGGGCCGCTGCTCTACTCGAACTTCCGACAGCGCGTGTGGCTGCCGGCGGTGCGCAAGGCCGAGCTCGAAGAGCTCACGTTCCACGGCCTGCGGCACGCGGCAGCGACGTCGTGGGTGGTCGCGGGGATCGACCTGCGCACCGCGCAGCACCGTCTCGGACATGCGACGCCTCGGCTCGTCCTGGAGCTGTACGCGCACGCGACGACGAAGGCTGATCGCGCGGCGGCCGACCTCATGGGTGCCCGCTTGTTCGGCGATGCCCACGTGCTCGATGCGCGTCACGCGCTATAAACGCGCCATGGAATCTCCCGACGGGAGCCCGCACCGCCTCTCGCGGTGCGGTTGACCTGCACTTCCGTGAGAGCCGGAGAGGGGATTCGAACCCCTGACCTGCTCATTACGAGTGAGCTGCTCTACCGACTGAGCTACCCCGGCGAAGCTGGAGAGTGTAACCGACCACTCATCACGAGCCGGCAGGGGGGAACGCCAGCAGCAACGCGACGAGACGGACGAGGCCCTTCTCGTTGATCAGGAACGCCTCACGCGCCTCGTGGCACGCGTCGAGCGCGGCCGCGGCCGAACGCGCCGTCACTCGCAACGCAGGTCGATCCGCGTTCAGCGCGGCTGACGGCGCGGCGAGCGTGTCGCGATAGACCGATTCGATCGCCGTCACGCCTTCGAGCAACAGGTCGATGCGGGTGCGCCGCGTCTCGCGCTTGTGCCGCTCGTCGATCCGCCGGCGCATCCGCTGCACCTCGCGATCTGCGTATCCGAGCCGCTCCATCTCGCGGTCGAACGCGTCGAGCTCCTCGCGGTGCTGTTGCTCCACTGCCGCAGCCGCCTCCTCCACGACCGTGTCGAGCTCGTGCGCGATCGCGAGCGCGGTTGCGCCGGAGCCGTCGACACGCGCGGGCGCCGACGCGAACGC
>JALYLU010000211.1 GCA_030774075.1 Actinomycetota bacterium
GCGTTACCGTGTCCACGACGATCGAGGCCGCCCCGGAGGCGGTGTTCGCGGTGCTCGCCGACCCGTCGGCCCACGCCGACATCGACGGCACGGGCTGGGTGCGCGAGTCCCTGGATGGCGATCGCATTACCGCCGCCGGCCAGGTGTTCCGGATGGCGATGTACCACCCGAACCACCCGGACAAGGACTACAAGATCGCCAACCGGGTCGAGGTGTTCGACGAGCCGTGGGCCATCGCCTGGCAGCCCGGGACGGAGTCGCCCGAGACCGGGAAACTCAGCTTCGGCGGCTGGATCTGGCGCTACGACCTCGACGCGACCGGCCCGTCACGGACGACGGTGACACTGACGTACGACTGGTCAGCGGTCCCGCCCCACGTTCGCGAGCACCTCCAGTTTCCGCCGTTCGCGCAGGACCACCTCGACAACTCGCTGCAGCACTTGTCCGGCCTCGTCGCCCGGAACACCGCGCCATAACTACGCCGTTCCGCGCTCGCCGCAGACACGCCGAACCGGGGCAGAACGCGCGCCCAGAATGCGCGCCGACGACGCCACTCGGTCCCAATGCGGCACTGCTCGTCAACCGGCAAGTAACGCGAGCGGAGACCTGGCCGCTTGCGCCCCGACCCCGCTCATTTCCGAAGAGCCGCATATCTGAGGTTTCGGGCGCGCCCGCCCGTAACGCGATCCGGCGGGGGCCACCATAGGCACGTCGATCGCGGTCCGCCGCCGTCTAGTGCGAGCTGAAGAGTGGAGGCACGCCGTGGCGGCTTGGCATTGCTACAGCGAGCGCTGCTCAGACGCAGTCTTGGCCTCGGAGCGCCAACGTGCCACCACCGCAAGTAGCTCTTCAAGAACGCCGAGTCGCGATGTGTCGAGCACAAGCTCCGCTCGGGACCGCTGGGGGAGGATGTCCGCGTTGAAGTGATGTTCGGCCACCGCCCAGTACTCGGCGAACGAACGCGAGACTGTCGATGCTTCGATCTCGCGCATTTCGCGCCTCTGCCGACGCAGCCCCTCGCTGCAATCGCAATACACGCGCCGTTGGCTAAATCGTTGATCCATTCGCTCTGCGAGAGCAATGGCGTACATGCCGTCTAGGAGAATCAAATCGGCGGGGTTGACACGACGACCATCGAGTCGGCGATGGGTTCGACGATCGTACGCGGGCACGTACGCAGGAGATCCAGCCAGAAGTGCCTCAACCGCGGCAACCGCTGCGTCGGCGTCGAATGCCTGCGGGCTGTCGAAGTCGTAGCTACGCGTGTCAGCCTCGGTCATATCCCGCAGATCGAAGTAGAAATCGTCAAGCTGGATGGTGACGGAGCGGGCGAAGCGTACGTTCAAGACGGCAGCTGCGGTCGACTTGCCGGAGCAGGTTCCCCCGGCAATCGCTACTAGGAGTCGTGTCTTGCCTGTCGCCATCGCCGTGCCCCCCAGCTCTACGAGATCGTTCGATGTCCAGTCGGGAGGTATTTTCTCCGGCAGCAAGGTCCGAGCGCACGGCCTTCGCGGTGGCGAGCGCTCTAGGAAGAATCGCCGACGGGGATTGCATCGCACATGTCGAGCACCGTCCCTCGAAACGCTGTCTTCCCGAACCAGTTGTAGACGACCCCGTCGGCGATGGACATGAGCGACGCTGCCTCGACTTCGACGGGTGCAGACTGCAACTCAAAGAAGGAAAGCGGGTCCACCCGCTCGCCGAGGCGGCTCTCGTAGAGGCGCAACGCGAGGTCGGGGGTGGAATGGACGTACACGACGCCTATCCCTCGCGGGCGAAGACCGTCGCGCACTGCCTCGAGTGTCGCGCGGTGGCGGATACCGTCGATTAGAACGCGCTCGCTGCCAGTCGCCTCTACGGCGACGCTGATCGCATTCCCGAGTTCGACCGGTCCGTTGTCTCGACTGATGAACCGGAACGCACGCTCCTGAAACTCATTGCGCGGCGACTCTGGTATTGGCGGCATCCCAAGGAGTTGAGCGAGGACTAGCCCGCTATTCACCTCTGCGTACGAATGTTGGCGACGTAAGACGTCCGCGGCCTCCGATTTGCCGCTTCCAAGTCCGCCAACGAAGCACAGGACGCGGGGCGGTCGGAGCCGCGATCGTCTCGCCAAGGTGAAGCCCGGACTTCCGCTGAGTAAGTCGGGGAAGAATTCCCGTAGGCATAGCTGTGACCAATACTCGAACTCGTGAAGTCGAAGGCGAGGTCCGTCGGTAGGCGTGATCCAGCGAAGTTGCGTGATCGACTTCTCCGCTCGTTCGGGGTTCCAGCTCTCGTCAGCGACCTCGAACTGCATCACGACCGCGAAATGCCTACGACCGACTGCGGAGGAGTCGTCGTTCAGAAGGGCGACGACGCGAAGCCCCTCACCATCGCTGAGACGCCTGCGGTCGAGGGTGTTGAACTTCAGCTCCTCGTTGAGCTCTCGAACCGCACCCTCGCTAATCCCAGCGAAATCGTCGCTGAACAGTGATCGGTCGCTCTCGCGGACATGGCCACCGAATCCCACGCAGCGAGCGCCTCTCAGACTGTCTTCGACGCGGTTGTAGACGCCGCGTCGGTAGGACAGGACTGACGTACCGCGCGTTACGAGCACATATGTCAGAACCTGTTTGACGTCGTCGCGCTCCTCCGCGTCGAGTCGTGGCAAGGTTTCCAACGGTGAGCTCCCAAACAGGCGTCTGTAGCGCTTCGTCCACGCGGTCTTGACGCCTTGAAAGCGATCGCCTTCAAGGCGGGATGTCGGAAACGCGACGATGTTCTCTCGCGCCGGCGGTGGCCGTAGCGGCTGAGCGACGTACTCTGCGCTGGACGACGTCAGGAGCGCGCGGAGGTAGAAGCGACCTGGTTTCGTGCGGACGAAAGGCGAGCGATCACCGTACTTGCGAATGTGGACACTCAGCTTGGACTTCATGGTCTGCGAAGGTGTCCGACCGGCAATCTTGTCGGACAGCATGCCCTCTCGCCGAGCCCTCTCTATCACTGCTTTCGCCGACAGCGGTTCGCGAGAGCGCATGAACACCCGATACGCGACTTGCAGGAACTCACTTCGCAGCTCGACATCGCGCTCAACGGACATCGACGACCTCGAGAAGGGACTCCGCGAGAACGTCGCGGATCTCGCGCCTGCTTCCGACGGCGTGAGACACGATCAGGAGCTCCCATCGAGTGCCTCGAAACGCGGTCGACGCGGCCATCCGCGACAGCCGCCGCACTCGGAAGCGAGTGACGGCTGAAGCGGCGTAGAGACGCATTACCTCCCGATGTGCAGCGTTCGAAACAATGACTGAGCCGCCCCGCTGGGCGAAGGTCGTGACCCAAGCGGCGAGCCGGAGCTGGTCTGTCCACGAGAACAGCCGTTCGTTGTATCTTAGGAACCCGTTGTTGTCGTGGTTTACCGTGTACGGGGGGTCGCAGAACACGAAGTCCGCGTCGGACGCCAGCGCAAGCGTGCGCGCGAAGTCCCCGCGCACCAACCGCGCGGCCTTGAGCGCGCGGGCGGCGGCGTGCAGTTGGTCGCGTCGGATCAAGTCCGTGGGTGGTCTGTGCCCGTATGGGACATTGAACTCGCCGCGCCTGTTGACTCGATGTAATCCATTGAAGGATGTGCGGTTCAAATAGATGAAGCGCGCAGCATTCCCGACAGCGGTGCGGGGTTTCATCTCGCGAACTCGGAGATACGCCGATGGCGACGGCTCTCCGAGTCGTTGGAGAGCGCGAGCGACGTCGGCCGGCTTCGACTTGAGTGCTTGGTATGTAGCGACCAGATCGGCGTTCGCGTCGCCGAGCGTCGCGCGTGTGGGGAGAACGCCAAAGAAGACGGCACCACCCCCAACGAAAGGCTCGCACCAATGCTGGCAGCCCCTCGCGAGGTGTGCGATTGGTGACGACAACCAGCGCTTCCCGCCGGGCCACTTGAGGAAGGGCTCAAGACGCAAACTCGTTGACGTCAACGTTGTCGAGTCGTGCACTATGGACTGTCTGGCCAGAGTGCAGGTCGGTTGTGACGACGCCATTCGAGGAACGCCAGCATCGCCTTCGTTGACTGTGACAAGTCGAGGACCTTGTGTCGCAACCCAAGGTCTCCGTCGGCGACGAGTTCCGCGTAGGTGCGGTTGCCTTCGGTGGCGGGCATGAAGATCGTATCCCAGTAGAATTTGCGGTCTCCGCGCGGCGCGTCCGCGATCGACCCTTCAGTCTCGCCGCGAAAGATGTGTGTCGCAGTACCGTCGCAATACCCGACGACTGCGCGAGCCAGCGCGGCTCGTCCGGCGCTATGGGTCTCCTCGATGAAGTCGTCGCCGAGGGAATCCCACATAGGTTTGGTCAGACCGCCTGGGTAGCCGGTGCTAACGCGGTCGGCGAACACCAGTCCCGCATGCTCCACAACACAAGGAACGCGAATCTGCTGATACGCGGCACCGACTTCTGCCCTGACGAGCGTCTCGAGGTCTATCTCCAGTGTCTCCTTGATGCCCACCTGGCGAACGTCGAATTCGAACAGATCGCGCACGGGCGTGCTATCCCCGAGGACGCCGTGCTCCACGAAGAGCTCGTTCTCCTCGCGCTTGTAGGGACTGGCCGTTACGTAGACGACAGGTATCCGGCGCGCCACCTCAGGATCCTCCGTTGCGAACGGCATCCAACAATGCGGCAGTGTCCTCAGCGATGGCAGTGCCGGACACCGGAATCACGCCGATCTTCCTGGCTCCGAACAGCTGGTATTCGAAGTCCGACGGATCCGCCACCGTGATGAACGCGCGGTTTGGGAGCGGTGCGTCTGGGAGTTCGGGTCCGAAATCATGTTCGATCAGGTGAAACAAGTATGAGACGTTCCAATCGCGGAAGCTGTAGCCAAGGAACAGAACGGCTCGACCGAGCAGGTCCGCGCGAAGGAGCGCGTCCATTGGCGTGGTGAGACGAAGTCGATCGCGGTAGTGCCTATCGGACAAGACCATCTCGTCTGGATTGTTGAGATCTCCGTGAAACTTCACCACACGGACCGCCGGCTCGGCGTTGACGTTGCTGTGGGCGTCGGACAGAAACCGTCCTACGTCGACTTCAGTGGCAACGGCTTGGCATCGTCGGCCCGCCAATTTCATGGCGCGTTCGAGGAAGTCGTCGTAGTTGGTCGTGTAGTAGATGTCGCATAGTCGCAACGCGACCAATGCCTCATGGATGACGGACGACGTGAGAGCGTCGTCCGGAGCATTTAGGTCCTTCAGCAGGTCATTCCGAAGCGGCGCAAGATTGTCGTGCCGCTTGAGTCTGTAGTACTCGAGGATTTGTAGGTCTTCTCCCCTTGCTCGGAGCAAGCGGGCGTCTTCGAAGCCGAGGTCCTTTGCGGTGCGATCGACGAGTTCCGACCACGAGGGCCCGCGGCAATCTTGGCCCTGTGTATCTGTCCACTCGACTGACATCGAGACCCCAGCGCCAACGAAGGGAATCAGTCGACCTGTTCGGTATAGCGCGCACAACGCCTGAAGGTTGCTGTCCGTCATCGTTGCCGCTGCGCCAGCACGCGTGTAAGTGAGTGCACGTGATCGATGCCCTCGTGTGGGTGCACCTCAGCGAGATCGCTATCGGATACAGCGAGGATGTCCCAGGTCGCGTAGTAACTCGCGTAGTAGTCATGCGGGAGAAGGAGCGGAGCGAAGGAGGGGTGAGCTCCGTTGAGATCGTGGCACCGGCTGTTGAAGCAGCAGAGCACGTTGTATCCGCCGATGTGGGTCGCGCGTTGTAGACGATCTAGGACGTCTCGCACCTCAGTCTCGCTTCGAAAGCAGTGCAGCAGACCGTACGCGACCACCACGCCGTAACGCTCCCGTATCTCTGTCGCCCGAATGTCGCAGGATCGCCACCGGATGCTGGGGACGTTCCCCCACAGGGCTTTTCCATTTTGGATGGCGCGCTCTGAGATGTCCCAGGCGTCAACGGTGGCTCCCCCGTTGGCCAGATGTGCCGCGTTCTTTCCCTCCCCGCAGCCTGCATCGAGTGCGATGCACCCGGACAGGTCGCGTGTCTCCGTGAGGAGCGACACGTAGCTCCCTGGCGTCGTTCCCCAAAAGCACGAGCAGGCGCGATAACCGCTCTCGTAGCCACCGTCGGGGCCAGTTTCCGGCGTGCCGGGGGAGCCAGTCATGGCCAGAGAGAGTACGCGTCTTGTCGCTGCGGCGCGTGACCGGCTGGCAGTAGCCACGGCTCGCGGGGGCACCAATGTCCAGAGCCGCGATGGCGCGCGGCTCGGGGTTGTTGACCAGAGGTGCTAGTAGAAGCATCCACTCGACGTGGTTGGTGGCGCAGCGGGGATGCCCTGGTACCACGCGACGAGCAGCGGCTGCGGGCACATGTTCTCGCCACCCGTGGTCTCGACCTGGAAGTGAAGGTGCGGACCGGTGCTGTTGCCCGTGGTGCCCGACAGCATGATTGTCTGCCCGACGGTGACGGCTTGCCCGGTGCTGACGAGCAGTTGGCTCCCGTGACAGAAGGTGTAACGAAAACCATCGGCACCGGCGAGAACAATTCCGTTCCCGCAATTGGACTCGATCGCGGTCTCCGCAAGGATCTGCCCACTTGTCACCGCGTACACCGGCGTGCCTTGTGGGACAGGGATGTCGGCGGCTGGGTAATCGTGGTGCGGCTTCGTGAGATAGTCGGGGTGCTCATCGAAGACGGAGCGGTCAACAGGAAGCGTGTAAGCACCCGCGACGATTGGGCCACCGAGTAGTCCGGGCGCAGCAACGGCGCGGTACTCCGCGGCTTTCGCGAGAACCTCGTTGACGTACGGGGGTGAGGGGTTGTAGCGAAGGATCGCGGCGTTGAGGTCGTCGATGCGACCCGCGTCTCCGCAGAGATAGTGCGCGGCGCTGTAGATCGAGTCATACGCGTTGTCGTAATCCGGCGTCGCGCCCGAGGGCCGGCCAGGCGCGACGACGCCCCAACGTGCCCAGGTGGACTTGAGGAACTGCATGTTTCCGTGCGCGTGTGCCCACCCGTCGGGCTCGCTGGGATCGGGGATACGGGCATTGCCGTTCGTGCCGTCGATGGCCGGGCCGACGATCGGAGGACGAACGTCCCCGGTTGCGGGATCGGCACGGCCGTCCGCGTGGCGTGACTCGGTGAATCCGATCGCCGCCAGCACTTCCCACGGGAGTCCCGGACAGGTGCTGGCAGCATCGACGTACGCGCGCAGGAGGTATGGCGGAATCTCGGCGGTGGCCTGTGGCGATGGCTGGTTGGTGTTTCCCGCGAGCGCGGCCGCGATCACGATGACGAACGCGAGCAGGCCGGCAACTGCGACCGCGACAAGCGCGGCGAGCTTTTTCATCGGGCCGTCGCGACTTTCGGGCCCGCAGGTGTGTCAGCGACGTCGACGACGCTCGCGACGCTTGTCATGTGTGATCCAGCTCGTTCCGTAACGGTGATGACGAGAGTGACCTGGAACCGCCACTTGGTCGTCTGTGGCGTGATGGGTGTAACCGCCGTGACGCGAACGTTCGCGGGCGCGAGTTGCGCGGCTGTCGCGCGGCGGGCGCTTTCTTCGAGGCGCGCCTGGTAGTCGGCGAGGGTGAGGTCGGCGACGCGCGCGATCCAGCTGTTCGCGGAATCGCCGGGCTGGATCGTCCACGCGGTCTGCGCGAAGCGAGCGGCGATCGCTGCAGCGGCCGCGTCGGCGCCGTTGAGAACGATGACCGGTCCCGACGGCTCGGAGGGGTCGGTATTCGAGGAGCTGATCGGTATGGGGAGCTGCGCCGGCTGACCCGACGTCGGCGTGGGTGGCTCTAGGTCGTCGGCACCGCGGGTTACTGAGGGAGCCAGCGTTCCACGTCGAGGCGTCGCGCCGTGCTGGTCACAGCCAGAGGCGGCAGCCGCAACCGCAATGGCGATGAGAACCGTCCCGAGGCAGCGCGCTCGCATCGGTGGGCCTTCCGATCGTCGGATGCGTCACCCGTGTCAGGTGCGTCACGACCCCGGGGTGTACGCGCACCTGTTTCTGATGACCGGCGCCGCGCAGGAGCAGCCGATCGGGAGGGAGTACCGATGCGACTCGTGACGAGCTGGCTGATCGTGTTGGCCGACGTCACCGTGGACCCGACCACCAACGGGATGCCCGGCGCCGGCCTGATCCAGCAGATCCTCAATTGGCTGGCGCAGGCCGCGCTCTGGGGCTCTCTCGGAGCGATCTTGGCC
>JALYLU010000212.1 GCA_030774075.1 Actinomycetota bacterium
CTCGCCCGTGGGCGGTTCGACGGGCCCGTCGGCCCGACCGACGGCCATGATGTCGATCGGCAGCGCGCGCCGCCGGCGACCCTTCAACATGTCGTAGCACACGTTGCTCGCGATGCGATAGAGCCAGGAGCGCAACGACGAACGACCCTCGAACCGGTCGAAGCTGCGCCAGGCGCGCACCAACGTCTCCTGCACCGCGTCGTCGGCTTCGAACGCCGAACCGAGCATCCGGTAGCAGAACGCGGTCAACTCGGCTCGGTGCTGCTCGAACCCGAGCTCAGCAGCGGCCGGATCGAGGCTCGTGGTGCCTGTCATGCGCGGCCGCTCCTTCGCTCGAGTGTTCGGGTCGACAACCGTACCGAACGCCGTCAGCTCCCGGCTACGAGCCTGAACAGCGCGCCGGTGGGATCGGCGGCCTGCGCCAAGCGTCCGTACGGCGTGTCTTGCGCCGGTTGCACGATCGAGCCACCCAGGTCGACGATCTTGGCCAGGGCCTTGTCGGTGTCGTCGGCGCCGAAGTAGATCGACCAGCTCGCCGGGGCTCCTGCGGGCAGGAAGGAACTGGCGTCCATGATGCCGGCCAGCTGGTCGTCGCCTTCGCCGAGGGTCGTGTAGCGCAACTCGGGGCTGTCGCTCGCCACGTGCGTGTCCCACTTGAAGACGTCGCGGTAGAACTTCACCGACGCCTCGTACGCGCGGGTCTGCAACTCGAACCAGCTGGGTGCGCCCGGCTCCGCGAGGATGCCGAAGCCCTTGTGGAGTCCCGGCTGCCAGATACCGATGGCGGCCTGACCCGGGTCGGTCACCACGGCCATGGTGCCGAGCTCCATGACCGGCATCGCCGGGACGACGACCTGACCGCCGTGAGAAGCAGCGGCGTCGACGGTCGCCGGCGCGTTCTCGCTGGCGAGGTACACCGACCATTGGTCAGGCATCCCCGACTGGCCGTCATTGCGCATACCGCCCGCGACCGGCAGGCCGTCCTTGGAGAAGTTGATGTAGCCGCCGTAGTCCTCGCCGGCGTCTGCGGCCGTCCAGCCGAACAACTCGCCGTAGAACGCCTTGCTCTTGTCCGGATCGGAGGTCGACAGATCGATCCAACACGGGGCACCAACAGGGGCTACGTCACGTTGCGGCACGGCTCGCTCCTTCGGGAAGGTTCTCGGCTCTCGATACATAAGACTGCCCAGAACGCGGGAACTCATCGCACCCGGATTTTGGGTCTTGCGGATGGCCCGCAACGTTGTACGTTGCTTTCAGTATGTCGGACTGGCCATCCGATGAGCCGCTCAGCGTGGCAGTTCACCAAGCCATCGGGATGATCGCCGCCCAAGCCGACTGCGACATCAGCGAAGCCTTCAACCGGCTGAAGATCAGGGCCGCGGCGCTGGGTCAGACCCTGGACGAAACCGCGCTCGACGTGCTCGACCGGGTCATCCGCTTCAGCAAGTAGCCGCGACCGCGAGATCGTGACGCCCTGACCTGGAAGGCTGCGTGACAGCCGCTCACCGAATCAAGGGGAGATCTCGCGATGGCCGACCTCATGCCGATGGTCCATGCCGAGCGCGCGTCGCTCGGCGAATTCCTCGACACGCTCACGCCCGCACAGTGGAGCGCCCCGACGTGGTGCGACAAGTGGAGTGTCCAGGAGGTTGTCGCGCACCTCACCGCCGCCGGCAACATCACCGCGGGTCATTTCTTCGCCGGCTTCGTCAAGACCGGATTCAACTTCGACAAGTTCGTCGATGGCGACCTGCGCAACTACTCGACCGGAACGCCGGCCGAGGTGAAGGCGCGCTACGACGCGATCATCACGAGCAACCGGAAGCCGCCCGGGCCCGCGTACGTCGCGCTCGGCGAGGTGATGGTGCACGGCGAGGACATCCGCCGCTCCCAAGGCGCGCGTGGTGAGCATCCGGCCGAGCATCTCGTGACGCTGGCCGAGCTCTACAAGACGACGGGCGCGCCCCTGCGCGCGAAGAAGCGCGTCGTCGGGTTGAAGCTGCAAGCGACCGACGTCGACTGGGCGACCGGCGACGGTCCCGAAGTGAAGGGCCCGTGTATGTCGTTGATCCTGGCGATGGTCGGGCGTACCGGCGCGCTCGCGGATTGCGACGGTGCAGGCGTCGAGACGCTGCGCGCCCGCGCCTGATCTCGCACGCGGGCGCGGTCACGTGCCGGCCGCCCATTCGTGCAAGGTCGTGACCGTCTTCCAGTTGCGTGTCGTCGCCTTGGTCGCGAGCTTGCGCTCGAAGAAGGTGTTGTTGACCTTCGTGCGCCCGTAGCCGTTCGGGCAGCGCACGAACACGTTGCGTCCGTCTACCACGAACTCGTCCGGCCGGTAGGGCGCAGGATCGAGAGCGGCAACCCGCTTCCTATCGGGCAGGTCGTCGAGAAACGTCACATATGCGTCCGCCCCGAAAGGGTTTCGTTCGAGAACCTTCGCGAGCTCCGGGGGCTTGCGCAGGAGTACCGCCACCTCGAGTCCGAAGTCGCGCTCGATGCCCTGCTCGATCGCCGACCGGACGCGGGCCGGCGCTCCGGCCTTGGCGGTGAAGACGACGTTGCCGCTCTGGATGTACGTACGCACGTTCGCGTGACCGAGGTTCTCGAACAGCGCCCGCAGGTCGCGCATGGGAACCTTGCGGCCGGCGCCGACGTTTACGCCGCGCAGGAGCGCGATGTACGTGGGCAACGTGCTACGGCCTCGGCAGGCCCTGTTGCTTGTCGAGCATGTCTTCCATGACCGAGCGGATGAATTCGTCGGCCTCGGAGGTCATGCCCCCAACGACTCCGCCGTAGATCGCCGCGCTGGCCGGTTTCTCGTCCTTGTGCTCGTGCGCGTACCGCACCGCGTCGGCCAGGTCGGTCTCGAACGCGTCGGCGAGTCCGTCCTGAGTCTGCGGGCGGGTGACCGCCATATGGATCGCGTTCGGGTACTGCTGACCGTTGAACCGCCAACCCTTCGTACGCATGAAGTCGTTCACGTGGTAGATGTCGAACACGTCACTGGTGAAGCTGAAGCAGAAGGTCGGCGCGCCGAGGATTCGGAGCTCGGAGTGCGAGCGCACTGCGTCCTGCATCTTGAAGGCGGTCTCGAAGATGGCGCGCGCATACTTCATGTAGCCGTCGCGACCCATGCTGACGAGCGACGCCCATGTGGACGCGAGGATGCCGCCCGAACGCGAGCCTTCGATACCTGGGGACGCGTACTTCCCACCCGTCCAGTCGGTCAACATGAAGTATTGACTGTTGCGCAACGCCTTGTCGCGGAACGCGAGGACCGACGCACCCTTGAGGCCGTAGCCGTACTTGTGCGTGTCGGCCGAGATGCTGGTGACGCCCGGAACGCGGAAGTCGAACCGCGGGATGTTCGGGTAGCCGAGCTCCTGACCCCACGGCAGGATGAAGCCGCCCAGGCAGCCGTCGACGTGCAGGCCGACGCCCCGCTCGAGCGCGAGGTCGGACAGCGCGGCGATGGGGTCGACCGTTCCGTAGCCGTAGTTGCACGCCGATCCGACCATCGCGATCGTGTTCTCGTCGACCAGCTTCGCCATCGCGTCGACATCCGCCGTCATGGTCTCGGAATCGATGGGCGCCCGCCGGCATTCGACTGCGAGCAAGTGGCAAGCCTTGTCGAACGCGGGATGCGCGGTCTCGGGCTTGACGAAGTTCGGCCGCTCGATGCCGCGCTCGTTCCGCGCCCACTCGCGGTACGCGAGCACCGCGTGCAAAATGCTCCCGCTACCACCCGACGTGACGAGACCGACAGGTTCGCCCTCGGTGACGGCGTCGGCGTGGAGCATGTCGAGTGTCATGGCGATGATCTCGCCCTCGAACTTGGTCATGCTCGGACACATGTCGCGCTGGAGAGCGTTCATGTGCGCGAAGAGCTCGAACGCACGCCCGAGAAACTCGTAGTGCGTGTGGTCGCCGCAGTACATCGTCCCCGAGCATTTGCCCGTCTCCCACATCTTGTCCTCTCCGTGGGCGAACGCCTCGAGCTCGGCGATGATCGAGTCGCGCGAACGTCCCTCGGACGGCATGCCTCGCACCACGTCGTGGGTGGTGGCGTACGAGTACGACGAGCTCATGAAAGCGCCTCACTGATCGGGAGGAGAGCAGCGTATGCAGCCTCGAACTGTCCGTGTCGATCGGCGAACAGGCTGCGATGGGTCGGGTCGGGCTCGAAACGACGCGCGCTCGACGTCGGCTCGCGGTCGAGGTCGGAGTGCGACCGGGAGCCGGAGCGCTGCAACGCGAGGAGCGCGGTGGCGCGGGCGATCGCGACATCGGGGGCGGCGGGCGCGACCACCGGCCGGTCGAGGACGTCGGCGAGGACCTGGCACCATCCAACGGATCGCACCGCGCCGCCGACCAGCGCGATCTCGTCGATCGGGTGGCCGGTGAACTGTTCCACCGGTCGCAGGAGGGCGCGGAGGTTGTGCGCGACTCCTTCGACGACGGCTCGCGCGAGGTCGCGTCGGGTCGTCTCGAGCGACATGTTCACGAAGCCGCCCCGCATCGAGCTGTCGCCCTGCGGCGCACTCGCACCGCCGAGCCAGGGCAGGAACATGACGCCGCCCGCGCCGGCCCGGGTCGCGCGTAGCGCGAGGTCGAGCGATGCGAACGGGTCGGCGGCTCGGTGATCGCCGAGCTCGTCGACCGCGTAGATCAGGTTACGGAGTACGTGCTCCAGGATCCTGCCGCCGAGCCCGTTCTCGGCGCACACGACGTACCGCTCGGGGTACGGGGCGGGCATCGAGAAGATCTGATGCTCGAGGTCGACCCGGAATTCGTCGACCTCGTCGACCAGCACACTCGTGGTGCCGATCGAGATGCCGGCTCTTCCGGGCACGAGCGCGCCGGTCGCGACCGCGACGGTCGCGGTGTCGTTCGTGCCCGCGTACACCGTCGCAGATTCATTGAGGCCGAGCTCGCGTGCGACGGCGGGCAAGAGCGAACCGACCGCGCTGTCGATCGGGACGAGCGGCGGCAAGCGGGTGGTGTCGACGCCCGCGAGCCCCACCAGCTCGTCGTCGTACGCGGGCGGGTCGAGCGAGCGGTTGTCGCAGAGTTGAAACATGTACGTGCTGTGCTGGCTCGCGGTGATGCGCCCGGTGAGACGAGCGGTCACGTAGTCCATGGCTTCGACGTACGCCGCAGTGCGCTCGTGCACTTCCGGCCGGTCCTCCTGCACATAGAGAATGTGCGCGAGTGACAGGCCCCCGCCGACCGGCGGAATGCCGTGACGCTCGACGAACGTGAAGAATGCGTTCTCGTCGCGTTTCATGATCTCGAGGGAGCGATCGGTCCCCCGCAGGTCCTGCCACATAAGCATGGGTATGAGCGGACGGGCCGAGACGTCGACCGGGACGATCGAGGAGTACTGGCTGCACACCCCGACGGCGTGCACGCCGCGAGCCTCGTTCGGGTGCGCCGCGGTCACCTCGCGGACGGCGTCGACCAGCGATGACCACATCGCGTCGGCGTCCTGCTCGGCGACCTCCCCGGTTCGGTTCATCAGCAGTGCCCGATGCGCGGTCCCCGCTGTGGTGCCGTCGCCCCGCACCAGCGCGACCTTCACGTTGGTGGTGCCGACGTCGACCCCCAGTGCGTTCTCCATCTCCGGAATCATGCCCGGGCCCGGGTCTCGGCGAGGGCAATGGTTCGGCTCTCTAACCGTTCTGTACCCTGGCACGCGTGGTCGAACGTGCCTCCGACCTTCCCCGAGCGGCGCGGGCCCTGACGCTCGCGGCCCGAGCCCTCGAGCGGGCCGCGGCCGCGTGCGACCTCACCCTCGCCCAGTTCCGGGTTCTCGCGCTGATCGCGGCCGGAGACGAACGTTCCTCCCTGCTGGCTGAACGACTGGCGGTCGCGAAGCCGACGATCACCGCAGTCGTCGACGGGCTGGTCGACCGCAGGCTGGTTGCGCGCGAGGCCGTCGTAGGCGACCGCAGGTCGATCCGGGTCGCGCTCACTCCGGCCGGCGTCGTGGCGCTGCGTGCGGCCGAGCAGGAGATGAGCGAGACCCTGGGTCGGATCTTCGAACACGCCCGCGAACGAGACGTGCTGCTCGGTGCGCTCCTCGATCTCGACGACGCGCTCGCGCGACGCATGGAGGCGCGTCTGCGCGGCGAGCGCGGACACGAGGTGACGACGTGATGGGGGGAGGCGCGTGAAGAAGAAGCAGGGCTGGATCCGCCGCCTCGTCGGCTACATGAAGCCGCACAAGAAGAACGCGTACATCGCCTTCGGGGTCGCGATCGGCGGCCAGCTCATCCAGTCGCTGCTCCCGGCGGTCCAGAAGATCGTCATCGACGACGTCATCACGCACCACAAGAAGTCGTTGGCACCCTGGCTGACCCTGATGATCGTCATGGGTGTGCTCACATTCGTCTTCGCGTACAACCGACGGTTCCGAGGTGGGCGGATCGCGCTCGACGTGCAGCACGACCTGCGGACCGCGATCTTCCGGCAACTGCAGCGGCTCGACTTCGCCCGCCACGACGAGCTTTCGACCGGTCAGCTCGTGAGCCGGGCGTCCTCCGACGTCGCGTTGATTCAAGGCTTCCTGCAGTTCCTCCCTATCGGCGTCGCGAACGTGTTGCTGTTCATGGTCTCGCTCACCGTGATGTTCGTGCTGTCGGTACCGCTGGCGCTCGTCATGCTGGCCGTCGCTCCGCTGCTGCTCGTCACCGCCATGAAGTTGAGGACGTCGGGCTTCCCTGCGAGCTGGGACGCGCAGCAGAAGGCGGGTGACGTCGCCAATGTCGTCGAGGAGGACGTGACCGGGGTCCGGGTCGTGAAGGGCTTCGGCCAGGAGGCCCGCGAGCTCGAGAGACTGACCGATCGCTCGGCATCGATGTTCGCATCGCGCGTCCGCCTGGTGAACATCCAAGCTCGGCTCCAACCCGCGATGCAGACGATCCCGGCGTTCGGTCAGGTGGCAGTGCTCGCGCTCGGCGGATGGCTCGCGCTGCACCACCACATCACCTACGGCACGTTCTTCGCGTTCGCGTCCTACATGCTGCTCATCACGCCGCCCGTCCGACAGCTGGCGGCGATCCTGACGGTCGGCCAACTGGCGCGCGCGGGCGCCGAGCGCATCTACGACCTGTTGGACTCGACCCCGCTCGTCCAGGATCATCCCGACGCGCGCGAGCTGCACGTCGAGCGCGGCGCGGTCTCCTTCGACCACGTGACCTTCGGCTACACATCGACGGAACCGGTGCTGCGCGGCTTCAGCCTGCACGTCGCGCCCGGCGAGACCGTCGCGCTCGTGGGCGGCTCGGGCTCGGGCAAGTCGACCGTCGGGCTGTTGCTGCCCCGGTTCTACGACGTGCATTCGGGTGCGGTGACCATCGACGGCGTCGACGTGCGCGACGCGACGTTGCAATCGCTGCGACGCAGCATCGGCGTCGTGTTCGAGGACTCGTTCCTCTTCTCCGACTCGATTACCGCGAACATCGCCTTCGGGCGGCCCGACGCAACACCGGCCGAGGTCGAGACCGCAGCCCGTGCCGCCGAGGCGCACGAATTCATCATGGAGCTCCCCTACGGCTACGACACCGTCGTCGGTGAGCAGGGTTTGACGCTCTCGGGTGGTCAGCGGCAGCGCGTGGCGCTCGCGCGCGCCCTGCTCTCCGACCCCGAGATCCTGCTCCTCGACGACGCCACGTCGTCGGTCGACTCCCGCATCGAGGAGGAGATCCATGCAACCTTGCGCCGGATCGCGAGCACGCGAACGACGTTGCTCATCGCGCACCGTCGCTCGACCTTGTCGCTCGCCGATCGGATCGTGGTCGTCGACAAGGGGCAGGTGGTCGACGCGGGAACGAACGAGGAGCTGACCGCGCGCTGTCACCTGTACCGGATGCTCCTGTCGGGCCCGGGCGACGACGCGGAGGGCATCGACGCCGTCGAGGAGCGGGTCGAGGACGACACCCGCGTCGACGGGATCACGCCCTCGGCGTGGCGCGGTCTCGAGGACGACGAGCTCCGGAGCGCGCTGATCGTGGATCGCACTCGTACCGCGAGCCCGGCCGCGATGCGCTTCGGAGGTCCGACGGGCGGGGGTGGCGCCGCGGCGGCGGGCGGCGCGGCCTGGGGC
>JALYLU010000213.1 GCA_030774075.1 Actinomycetota bacterium
CCTCGAAGGGGGCCGTGGACGTGAACGCGCCGAACGGCGCGACGGGCCCGCGGTAGCGCGGCAGCGCGCGGACAACCGCGTCGAGGATGTACGCGAGGGGCAGAGGTGCGTTGTCGGCCGGGTGGATGACACCAGAGCGCGGCCGCAGCGTGATGTTTAGGAAGCCGAGCTCGTCTGTCGGTGATCCGCCGAGTTTCGTCTCGGGAATGCCCACAATCACCGAAGCGACAACCGGGCTCGCCGGGTCGTCGTATTCCGCCCAGCGCGGCAGCCGCACCCACACTCCGTCGCCGAGGCTGCGGTGGGGCGCCCCGCCGGTCTCGTCCTCCAACGTGAGGGGCATCACCGTGACGCACTGATCGACCTCCGCGCGCGTGCGTCTCCTCGGCACGCGACCGAGCCTACCATGTTCGGTCCAGCTCCGGTCCTGGATCTTTCCTAGAAAAGATCCAGAGAAGGATGCAACCGAAAGGCCCAGGCATGGTCTAGTGCTAGCCATGACCACGACGACGACCCGCAGGGATCTCCTCCGACTCGCTGAAGCGCGCCGACTGGCGGCGACCGGCGCTGGGCGACGCATCAGGGTCGCCGCGGGTCTCTCTCAGCCCGAGTTGGCGCGCTCGATCGGCGTTCCCCACGAAACGGTCGGGCGTTGGGAACGCGGCGAACGAGTGCCGCGGCATCCCGCGGCTCTGCGCTGGGCCGAGCTGCTCCTTGCCCTCGACAAGGGTGCCGACGGATGACGCGCGACGAACTCATGAGGCTACCGATCGCGCTCGACACCGCGACCGCGGCCGACCTGTACGACGTGAGCCCGGACCACTTATGGAAGCTCGCTCGGGAGGGTCGCGCGCCCGTCGAACCGCTTCATCTAGGCCGGGCACTGCGTTGGCCGCGGGCGAGCGTGCTGCGCAGCCTGGGCATTGACGCGTCGGATGGTCTTACGGACGGCGACGAGTAGCGCGTGACACGGCCTCGCATCCCTGCCGACTCGGGCAGCGACGTGATGCCCGCCGTCGTGGTCGTCGAGGGCTCGCCGCCGCATGTCGTCTCGTGGCGCGACGCACGCGGGCTTCCCGAGCGCAAGACCGACTATGCCGCGCTCACGTCGGCGATCCGCTGCAAGGCGGCGGCGTGGGTCGACTGGCACAACACGGTCGCCCACCTCGTCGTTGCGGGCCGCGCGACGCGCGGACGAGACGGAGATCTGTGGGCCCGCGAACAGTTGGCTTCATGGATTTTGGACCTCGATGATGCGACGGCGAACGCGCTCGCGGACGCGCTCGAAGCGGAAGCCAGAGACGTCGCCAAACGGCGGCGCCGCACGGGACGGGCGCGATGAGGACCAACGGGGCTAGTCCCACAAGAACACGGCGCACGAAAGCCGACATGAGGAGCCTGCGCGCGGCGATGTTCGACATCGTCGACACGCAGAAACCGATGACAGTCCGCCAGGTCTTCTATCGGGGTGTCGGGTTCGGCCTTTGGGACAAGACGGAGGCCGACTACAAAAACGTCGTTTGTCGAGTGCTCGCGGACATGCGCCGCGACCGCGAGATCCCGTACACGTGGATCGCGGATGGCACCCGCTGGATGAGGAAGCCGAGGACGTTCTCATCGTTGGAGTCGGCGCTTCGCAACACCGCGGCGACGTACCGGCGAGCGTTGTGGGACCACCAGGACATGTACGTGGAGGTCTGGCTCGAGAAGGAGGCACTCGCGGGTGTGATCGTCGAGGCGACGGACCCGTGGGACGTTCCACTCATGGTGACCAGGGGTTACCCGTCTCTCTCATTCCTGCATTCGGCGTCGGAGACTATTCGGGCCAAGGCGCGACCACGTTCGACACTTTCCCGTGCGGAGTTGGGCGATTTGATCGACGCCGGGGACACGGCCGCGATCCTGCGCGAGACAGGTGAACGCCTCGTGCGGGTGCTGTATCTCGGCGACCGCGATCCCTCTGGCGATGACATCGCTCGCAACGTCGCCGAACAGCTCGAGGACATGTCCGACGTCGCGATCGAGTTCGTGCGCGTCGCGGTCACCGCGGAGCAGGTCGAGACGTTCGGCCTGCCGACACGGCCGACGAAACGATCAGACAGCCGAACGCGGGGATGGGACGGGGCCGGCTCGGTCGAGGTCGATGCGATCGAGCCCGACATGCTGCGCGAACTGGTCGGCTCCGAGATCGAAGCGTGCATCGACCAGCACGACCTCGACACGGTGCTCGTCGCCGAAGCCGACGAACGCGAGATCGTCCGCCGGATCGTGGCGCGGGAGTTCGCGTGAGCGTCCTCGAGCAGGTCGGGCCGCTCGTACCGAGGCTTCCGCCGCATCTACTGCCGCGTCCACGGTCCCGTCCGGTCGGATCAGTCCAAGTTGAAGCGGCACCTGCTCATTCGTTGCTTGCGGGGCTCCGAAACGGCGCTTGGCTCGACGCGCAGGAGTTCGCGCCCTTGCGTTACACGGTGCCGGAGCTCATCCCCGAAGGGCTCTCGCTGTTCGTCGGTCCTCCCAAGGTCGGCAAATCGTGGGCGCTACTCGGCGTCGCGCTTGGTGTCGCGGTCGGCGGGGTCGCCTTCGGGCGGCTGAAGGTTGGCGCCGCGCGGCCCGTGCTCATGCTCGCGCTCGAGGACGGCGACCGGCGGCTGCAGGATCGGAGCCGGCGGCTCCTCGACGGCGAACCGATCCCCGAACGCTTCGATTACATCACCCGGCTCATTCGACCCGGAACGGTGCTCGACACCATCGCGGCTTGGCTCGAGGATCACGGTGACGATTGTCCGCTCGTCGTGCTCGACACGCTCGGGAAGGTGATGCCACCTGCCCTCGTCGGCGAGTCGGCCTACCAGCGCGACTATCGAATCGGCTCTGCCCTGAAGCGAGTTGCGGACGACTACCCGGGAACGTCGCTGGTCGTGAACCACCACGACCGCAAGGCTGGGTCCGACGACTTCGTTGACGCGGTGAGCGGAACGCACGGCCTGGCCGGCGCCGCCGACACCGTGATGGTGCTCTCCCGCAATCGTCACGAGACGGACGCCGTGCTGCGCGTGACCGGCCGAGACGTGCCCGAAGGCGAGTATGCGCTACGCGTCGTGGACGGCGCCTTCTGGCAGATCGACGGTGACTCGCTGGAAGCGGCCTCGCGGCGCGCCGTGCTGCTGCGATCCGCGTCGGGACTATCCGACCGATCGCTCGACGTCATCGCGTTCGTGAACGAGCGGCCCGAAGGCGTAACGCCGAAAGCCGTCGCCGATGCACTTGGCCTCGATGACGCTCGGCAATACCTGCGGCGACTCGCCAACGAGCAGCGGATTGCGAAGCCGAAGCGAGGGCTCTACACACCTGTCACAACCGTCACCACGTCACAACCGCTGGGACACGGTGACACAAGTGACATACCCACGGACGGGGAAGAGGAATGACGGTGCTCGTCGCGTCTGGCCGCGCCCGCGCCCGAGGTCTTGCGCCTTCACTGCATCGTGGTTGTCGAAACGATGCGCGCGCGGGCGCGCACACGCGCGGGACGGACGCGGCCTCAGGTCTGGCGGGACGCGCTCACATTGCGCTGACATGGCTGCGTTTGGCCTGGTCAGCGCCCGACGCTTTATCGACTACATCAAGCCGGTGCGCTTCGTGAGCGGGCCTCGGGGCTATTCGTGGCCGTCGTTCGAGGTCGGCAATACGGCCGCGATCAAACATGGCGCGCACTCGCCTGGGAAGTGCACCGGCGCGCACGTCGCGACCCCCACAGTCGGCGCTCACGTCACCGTCACGGGCCCATACGTTCTCGACCGCAATCACGGATGGATGGAAGTCCATCCGGCATGGTCGATCACTGCCGGCAACACGACCGTCGCCAGCGCCCCTCCGCGACAGACTCACCGCCACAAACAACAGCCCCGACCGCGGGTGGCGTGTTCTACCCGAACTGTGCCGCCGCACGCACGGCCGGCGCGGTACCGATCCGTCGCGGTCAACAGGGCTACAGGCCGGGCCTTGATCGAGACGGCGATGGCATCGCGTGCGAGTAACGATGAGTTGAGTGTGCCGGGCGAGGGCGTTCTAGGGACGCGCCCGCGCCGCCCGTCGTAAGTCGCGTAACAGCGTCATAGCCGGCAATCTGGTCGGGCTCGCGTGATCGCACGCACGCGTCCTTTCGTCGGCGGGACAGCGCGCGTCTCGACCCGGGCGATGGGATACCTCGCACCCCGTCGATCTGTGCGGCGTGCTCCCGTGGCGGAACGAGTGCCGAGCGGGCATGATGCGCACGTGAAAGGGAGCGCGAGGGTGTCCGCGACGGGCGAGTGAGCACGTGCAGTCCTCGGAAGTGCACCGCGACGCTTCCCGAATGGAAGCCGCTGAGCGACGGCACTTTCTCATCGAGCCGTCATCGAGTCCCAATATTCATTGGTCCGAGGTGCGGTGGGGCGGTCGTGTGTGCGCTCGCGCACGATTCCGATGTGCGTTCAATGAAAGAGTCGGCTTCGCGGTGGTGCGACGGTGGGCGCGCCGATCTATGGAGACCGCACGACTGCACCCGGTGCGGATCCGAGGTGCCCAGGCACGCGACCCTGCTCGAAGGTTGCTTCGGAGTTGGCGGTTGCTGATGGGGTACGACGCATTCGTTTCGTATAGCCACGCCGCGGATGGTCGGCTCGCGCCCGCGTTGCAGCTGGGATTGCAGCGACTGGCTCGCCCTTGGTATCGGCTACGCGCGTTGGCGATTTTCCGTGACGAGACGGGCTTGGCGGTGAGCCCGCAACTGTGGGCGTCGATCGTGCGTGCGCTCGACGATTCGGAGTGGTTCGTCGTGTTGTGCTCACCCGAAGCGGCGGCGTCGGAGTGGGTGGAGCGCGAGATCAACCATTGGCTCGCGGGCCGGCGGGCGGATCGCATCTTGTTGGTGCTGACCAACGGTGAGTTCGTGTGGGATCGGTTCCGCGCTGATTTCGATCCGGTTCGCTCGACCGCGCTTCCGCCCGCGCTCCTCGACAAGTTCGGTGACGAGCCCCGCCATCTGGACCTGCGCTGGGCACGCGGCGAGGAACAGCTCGATGTCCGTCACGTTCGGTTCCGGGCCGCAGTCGCGGAGCTCGCCGCACCGATCCGCAACATGGCACGCGACGACCTCGACGCGGAAGACGTCCGCCAACACCGCCGAACCCTCAGGCTCGCGCGCGGCGCAGCAACGGTGGTTGTCCTGTTATTCCTCTTGGCGCTCACGCTGGCAGGATTTGCATTCAAGCAGCGTGCCCACGCACGACATGAAACATCGATCGCGCGGCGCGAAGCGAACAGATCGCGGGCGCGCGAGCTCGCAGCCGATGCCGGTAATGCCTCGCACATCGGACGCGCGGATCTCGCGCTGTTGTTGGCGGTGGAGGGGAGTCGTCTGGACTCCGATCCGTTCGTGCGCGCCGCGCTGTTCGGTGCGGTCTTGGATCAGCCCGCGCTCATGCGACAACTCCACGGTCTGAGCAGCAGCGTGACGGTCACGGCGCTCAGTCCCGATGGTCGCACGCTCGCGGCCGGCGACAGCAACGGGCAGATCATGTTGTGGGATGTCGCCTCCGGTCGACCGCTGGCCCATCAGCCGGTCGTTGATCGGTCCGAATTCCTCGATGATCTCGGCTTCGCGAATGGTGGCACTCTTCTCGTCGCCGAGCGGGACAACCACGCGGGCTCGAGCAAATTGGATGTCTGGGACGTGAGATCGGGACACCTCAGCCGCACGATCAGGCCGAACAGCGCCACCCTGTCGCCCGTGACCACGAGTACACGCGCGGCGGTGCTCGCCACCCTCTCTCCACAGGGCGCAGACGTCTGGGATGCACGCACAGGAATCCTGATGCGAACAGTGCCAGTTCCAGTTCCGAGCGCACTCAGCGCCGACGGCGCTCTGATCGCGTCGGCAGAAGTCGATGCCAATCCAGGCGGTCAAGGCTTCGTAGAGGTCGTGCAGGTATGGAAGATCGCCACGGCTCAACAGTTGTCGCCCGAGTGTCGAAGCAACGTCGGCGAACGGTTCTTTGGCGACAACGTCCGGATGCCCCCAGACCGTCCGTACATCTTGAATGTCGCGTTCGATCCGACGGGTCGGACCATCACCACCGCACTGTCCGGCGGGACGAATGCCGTCATCAGCCGTTGCGATGTATCGTCCGGCCGCACCGAGACCACCCGCATGGACGTCAAGACCTCCTCTCGGGCGCCGGTCGTTGCGGTCAGCGCCGACAGGACCTCCGTCGCGACCCGTGATGTGGAAGACGGCACGATCCGTATCTTCGACCGCGCCTCGGGCCAGATGCTTGATGCGATCCGAGCGCCCACGGAGGGCACAGGCGATTTCAACGCCAACAGCGTCCTGTTCGCGCCCGACGGACACACCTTCACTGCACGCGACACGACCGCGGCCGACGTCAACGTATGGTCGTCCAGAAGCGTCCAACCAGCACTGGAACGCCAGACTCCGCCTGTCGTGGTCGCCAAGAGCGGCGACGTTGTTGCCTGGGACCCGAGCGGAGCGACGCTCGCTGTTCGACCAAGTTTCGACGTTCCCCTTGTCAGGATCATCGACCGTCGTACGGGCCGACAACTCGCCCAAGGGAACATCTCAACGCCCCTGGATGACATCGCGTACTCCTCGGACGGTCGCCGTGTCGCTGTCGCCTCGTCGACGGCAGTGACGGTCTGGGACCTGCCATCCGCCGGCGCGCACACATTCGATCTCGTACCAACCGCCTGCCGCTCCGGCATTGGGAGCGTGGCGTTCACCGCCGAGGCACGAACTCTCGCCGTCTCCTGTTCCGATGGATCCCTCGCCTGGGTTGACATCTCAACAACGACGGCGAGGCTGATCTCGACCGACCCGAGTGGCCCCCCCACTGGCGCCGGCCCGCCTCCGACGTTCAGTCCCGACGGTCGCTACCTCATCGCGAGCAGCACCTGTCGCGGATGCAGAACCCTTGACCTCCTCGACGTCAGCGGTGATCACATACGCCGCCGTCGAGTCGGCGAGGTCGGCACCAACGGCGTGAACGCAGTGGCGTTTTCGAACACCGGCCACACGTTCGCGACCAGCAACGGGGATGGCCGCATCGAACTCTGGTACCCATATAAAAAAGACCTGCGGCAAAGCGACCTCAGCACCCGCGGAGATCTCAGCGCGCTCGGGGGCAACGCACTGTCGTTCAGTGCCGACGGATCGCTCCTCGCCGCTGGTGACTGCACCGCCGTACGCGTTTGGGACATCGAAACCACCACACTGCTAGGGACGTTCCCCCAGCCGGGCATCTGCCCGGACCTCGTCGACTTCGCGCCGAACGATCAGTCGATATCGGTCACTGGGCTTCTCCCTGCGGCGTCCAATACGAACGCACCGAATCAACCCGGCTCCGTTGCCATCGTCTCCTCAACGAATCAATGGGATCTCGACATCGCGTCCTGGCAACGCGACGCCTGCACCATCGCCAACCGCAACCTCACACCAACAGAATGGACGCAATACTCACCCGACATCCCCTACCACAAGACTTGCCCAGACGCTCCATAGATCCAGCTCTCGTCGGTCACGCGCGCGGTCGGACCGCTCGCGCTGGCGCCGGCGCCCGGACGACCCGCGAGCGCGCGCTACGCAGACCGGTTCGGCTGGTACATCGCGACGACCACAAATGCGGGTTCGCAGACAACGCCGACTCGTCGCGGAACACCCGCAGCGCGCGAGCGCGATACCAGGGCTTCGCCAACCTCTGAATCGCCCGCTGCAAGGCGGGTGCCAGTTGGCCGTCTGCCGCGTGCGAGTACGAGGTGAACGCATCGAACGCCATGGAGCCCGGCTCCCGCCTCGAAGATCGGCCGCAGTCTGCCACGCGCCCCGGTGAACCGCACCATGATCCGTCAACCCGCGACGGCGGTGAGCGGGGCTCGTGTCATGGACCAGACGAAGGCGACGACACCGCACAGGACGGCGACGTCGGCGACGTTGAAGATCACCAGGGGTGTCGGGATGAAGTCGCGAACTGCGCCGAAGATGAAGCGA
>JALYLU010000214.1 GCA_030774075.1 Actinomycetota bacterium
GGCGGGCACCGCGCCCAAGGAGGCACGACGCGCCGCTCGACTGGCATTGGAGCGGGTTGGTGTCGGCCACCGGCTCGGTCACTTTCCGTCGCAATTGTCAGGCGGCGAGCAGCAGCGAGTCGCGATCGCCCGCGCGTTCGCGAAGCGACCGCGGATCGTCTGGGCCGACGAACCCACCGGCAACCTCGACACTCACACGGCGGATCAAGTCATCGGCCTGCTCCGAGAACTGCACGCCGACGGGACAACGCTCATTCTCGTGACCCACGACGTCGAGCTCGCTGCCCACGCGGACCGCGGCATCGAAGTTCGCGACGGTCGCGTCGCCACCGATCCCTCGTCCAACCGCGTATGACACTTTGGATCTTGGTGATCGTGTCGATCGCGTACTCGACGCCGTTGGTGTACATCGGGATCGCGCGGCCCGGTCTGCGCCTTCTTGCCTTGCGGCCGTCGATCAGACGACCCGGCCAGGCCGTCCTGCTCGTCTCCGGCGCGGTGCTTGCGACTGCGATCGTCACGAGCGCGAGCGTCCTCGGAGATTCGCTGCGCGCATCGGTTCGACGATCGGCCGTGACCCAGCTGGGACCGGTGGACGAGGAGATCCTTGGTGAAGGGATCGACCGCGGTCGAGCGGTCCAGTCCGCGGTCGAACGTGCGGGCAGCTCCGACGTCAGAGGCACACTTTCGCTGCTCGGCCTCGTGACGACTGTGCGCGGCCGTGACTTCATCGCGCGGGTCGCGCAAGCACAGGTGCTCGAGGTCGACTTCGCCGAGGCATCACGCTTCGGCGGAGAGCCGTCCGCCACGGGAATGACCGGTTCGACCCCGACTGGCGACGCCGCCGTGCTGAGCGCCGATCTGTCCAACCTGATTGCGATCAAACCCCGCCACCGCGTCACCGTCTATGCCTTCGGCGCCGCGCGGACGTTTCGGATTGCGCGCGTGCTTCCTCGGTTGGGCATCGCCGGCCTCGCGACACCACTGTCGCCGAGTGGCAGCGAGTCGTTCAATATCTTCGTGCCGCCGGGCACCTTGGCGGCGATGCTCGCGTCCTCGTCGCGCGACCGCGCGGGCGACAACGTCGGCATTGGTGGACAGGCGCTGCCCGTGTCGATCGTCGCGGTCTCCAACCGCGAGACGGCGTTGGGCGATCGGAGAACGAGCGCGGCCGTCACCACGCAGTTGCGAGCCGCGACGAGCGGTCTCGAAGTCGAGGTGCATCCCGTCAAACAACAGCTCCTCGACGACGCCGACCAGCGAAGCCGTTCGTTCACGGAGCTGTTCCGCGCCTTCGGGTTCTTCGGCGCGGCCGGCGGCGTTGTGTTGCTGATATTGACGTTCTCGATCCTCGCCCGCGACCGTGTTCGATCGATGGGAATCCTGCGTGCCCAAGGCCTCTCGCGTCGGGGAACGGTTGCCGCGCTGGCGCTCGAGGGCTGGCTCTACACGCTCGTCGGCGTCGCCCTCGGCGCGCTCGGAGGCCTCGCGCTCGCCGCCGGCGCCCTCTTGGCAGCTCGTGAAGCGTTTGGCGGTCCGGTCGCGGGCGGCGTGGAGCTCGTGTTCTCGGCACGAAGCGCGAGCCTCGCGACGGGTTGCGCGATCGGCCTCATCATCTCCCTGTCGGTGGTGACGGGGACCGCGGCAATCGCCTCACGTCGCAACATCGTCCGGGTAATGCGGCGAATGGAGGATCGATCCGACATCCCGAGGCGCTCGGCGTGGATCGCGTCCGGTGTCGGTGTGTGCGCCGCGGGCATCGTGATCGGCGTCACCGGCATCGCGATTGCGAATCCGGTCGCGAGCCTCGCGGGGCCAGCGTTGTCCGCGCTCGGCGTCGTCTTGGTTCTTTACACGCCGACGCGAGCTCGCTGGTTGATCTCGATCGCGTCGGTCGCGGTCTTCGTCTGGGCGGTGCTCGCGGTCACGATCGTCCGCGGTGCCTTCACCCGTCTTGGAACCGGCGTCGTCGTAGCCGTTGGTCTCGTGACAACCGCGTGTGCGGTCGCGCTCGTCGCCGTCAACCACAATGCGCTCGTCCAACCGTTCGTTGCCGGACCCGGACGCCGTGGACCGGCGTTCACGCTCGGGCTCGCCTACGCGCGCACCGCGCGGCTCCGCACCGCGCTCATTACGGGAATGTACGCGACTGTGCTCTTCACGCTGACCCTGCTGATCACGATCGGACAGCTCTACGGAAACGACGTGAGCGACCTCGGCCGCCGCCTGGGCGGCAACAGCGCCATCGAGATCGCGTCCAACCCCGTACACCCGGTCCCGCCCCGTGATGTCGCTCGGCTGGACGGCGTGAACCGTGTCGCCGCGACCGCGGCCACGCGCGCACAGATGCAGACCGCTCGTGCACCGTCCGCGGGCACCTTTGCCGCCGCTCGCGACGTCACCGTCGTCGGGTTCGACGACACCTTCATCGGCCACGGCTCGCCCCCGCTCGCAAGCTCCGGACACCCCAGGTCCGGACACGAAGGAACGCCAGACGCCTCGATCTATCGAATGATCGCGGGAGACCCGACCAAGGTGCTGGTCGGCACCGATCTGACCGCCGACCGCCTGAGCGGTTTCCCGGCGGGCCGGTTACGCATCGGCGACCGCGTCACTCTTCGGAACCCCGCGACGGGTAGTGCTCGAACCCTCACCGTCGCGGGGCTGGTCGCCGCCGCGCGCTACCGCGGCTCCGACCACGTGTACGCGGCCCGAACCGTCGTCGACCGGCTCCTGGGCACCCGCGCGAGCTCCAACCTCCTGTTCGTCGGCACCGACGCGGGCGTCAACAACGATGTGCTCGCCGCCATCGTCGATGGAACCCACCTTGCCAACGGCGCCTACGCCCGCTCGTTCGAGAGGCTCGCGCGCCAGAGCATGTCGACGCGTCGGCAGTTCCTCGATGTGTCCGCCGGGTACGCCGCGATCGGACTGGTCGCCGCGCTCGCCGGTATCGCGATCGTCATGATCGATCGGGTTCGCGAGCGCCGCCGCCAGATCTCGACGCTGCGCGCCTTTGGCTGCCGCGCCGCGACCATCAGTCGAGCCTGCCGCGTCGAGTCCGCGGTTATCGCGCTCGAGGGCACCGTCATCGGCAGCGCTTGCGGACTGCTCCTTGGCTGGCGGCTCTCGTCGAACGGTGCGCTCGGGCAGCGGCTACCGTTCGACATTCCCGTCTTCGCCCTGCTCGTCATCGCCGCGGTGGTCGTGGCGACGTCCATCCTCGCGGCGACCGTACCGGCCCGCCGCGCGGCGCGACTCGAACCCGCCACGATTCTGCGCGCCGGCGACTGATGGAGGGACTGGCGGTCGGCGTCATCGGTGCGGGTGGGGTGGGCGTCGCGACGGCATCCGCGCTCATCATGCGCGGGCTCGCCGGCCGGGTGACCGTCTACAACAGAGACAGCGGTGCCGCGCACGGTCTCGCACTCGACTTCATGCACGGGCGACCGCTGCTCTCGCACGTCGAAGTGCGCGGCCGTGGCCTCGACGAGGTCGATCGCGAGGACATCCTCGTCATAACCGCCGGCCACCACACGACACCGGGAGAGAGCCGGCTCGACATCCTCCACGAGAACATCGTGGTGATGGATGCGGTCGCGACCGCCGTCGAGTCGGGCGAGTTGCCTCGGGTCGCGCTCGTCGTGACCAATCCTCTCGACGTCATGACCGAGTACCTGACTCGCCGGTGGAGCGATCGGCCGGTCGCGGTAATGGGCTCCGGGACGGCGCTCGAAACGCTCCGGCTCACCGACCGCATTGCGCGCGAGTGCGGGGTGCACCCCCGGAGCGTGCACGCGTGGGTGGTAGGCGAGCACGGCGATTCGTGCGTGTTCCTCCTCGACTCCGCGGTCGTCGGGACGCTTCCGCTCGTCGAGTTCGCGGCGCAGCGCGGCATAGACCTCACGCCCGATCGGCTTGCCGCCATCGAACACGACGTGCGGGGCGCGGCCTACGAGGTGCGCGACCTGAAGGGCTCCGCCGTGCAGGGCATCGGACTCACCGTGAGCGGACTCGTGCACGCACTTGCCCACGAAGTGGGGGCGCTCATCCCCGTCTCAGTGCGAGTCGGCGACGGCGTGTGCGCCAGCCTGCCTTGTGTGCTCGGGCCGGACGGTGCGAGCGCGCCGCTCTGGCCGCGGATGACGCAGTCCGAGCGGGAGGCGTGGGAGCACTCGCTCGAGGTGCTCGTCACCGCGAACAAGTCGCTGCCGATCTGAAGCGTCAAGACGCGTCGAGCTCGAGCCGGGCCGCGATCGCCGCGCCGATCTCGAGTGAGGCGGTCGCAGCCGGCGACGGCGCGTTCAATACGTGCACGGCGCGCCCGACCGAGTGGATCGCGAAGTCGTCGACGAGCTCGCCGCTGGGCGCGATCGCCTGCGCCCGGACACCTGAGGGCGTAGGGGCGAGATCGGCCCGTTCGATCTCAGGCACCAGGCGCCGCACGGCCGCCGTGAAGCGCCGGCGGCTCAGCGAACGGGCCATCTCGGCCAGTCCGAAGCGCCAGTGCCGGGACGCGAACCGCCGGAACCCCGGAAACCGAAAGGTGTCGCGCAGGTGGCGCGCGTCGACGCGGCGCCACGCGTAACCCTCGCGTGCAAATGCGAGGACGGCATTCGGACCTACGTGGACGTGGCCGTCGATCCCGCGTGTGAGGTGGACACCGAGAAAGGGGAACTGTGGGTCGGGTACCGGATAGACGAGGCCGCGCACGAGGTGCGACCGCGCCGGTACGAGCTCGCGGTACTCGCCCCGAAACGCGATCACACGCAGGCCGTGGGCACCATCGGGCCCGCTCACCGCCTTCGCGACCTCGTCGGCGTGGAGACCGGCGCACGTGACGACGCGCTTCGCCTGGATCGGCCCACCGGTCGTTTCCACGACAAGCCCTGAGGGCGTGTCACGGCCGGACAGCACGGCGCAGCGCAGGCGGATGGCGGCGCCGGACTCCTCGATCTCGACGGCCAGGGCGCGACACACCTGCGCGTAGTCGACGATACCGGTGTCGAGCACATGTAGCGCGGCGACACCGGCCACGTGCGGCTCTTTCTCGCGCAGACGCTCGCGCCCGATCGTCTCCACGCGCACGCCGTTCGTCGCGCACCGTCGTTCCAGCTCGGCCAAGCCACGCCGGTCGTCATCGTCGAGCGCGACCACGACCTTGCCGCAGACCGCGTGGTCGATGCCGTGCGCTCGGCAGTACTCGACCATCGAGGTGCGGCCCGCCTTGCACAACCGCGCCTTGTCGGATCCCGGTTGGTAGTAGACGCCGGCGTGGATCACGCCGGAATTGCGGCCGCTCTGGTGCGCGCCGACCGACGCCTCCTTCTCCACCACGACCACCGAATGGTCAGGGTGCGCGCGCACGACCGCTCGAGCCGTGGCCAGCCCGACGATCCCACCGCCTACGACGAGCACGTCGGCATGGTCCATCCCGCCGCACGCTATTGCCAGACGCGCGCGGTCAGTCGTCGATGGCCTGGTTGGCCGAGGTCCAGAAGTCGAGGCACACGTTCGGAGGATTCGGAGAGGTCCACGCGCGCTGAGTCATCAGGATCGTGACCATGTCCTCGCTCGGATCCGAATACCACGACGTGCCCATGGCAGCGTCCCCACGCGCACGGTGATCGGCCGGTCGGCGGGCACGGTGTCATCGAGCGGGCCGTCGAGGCGCTTCAAGACCTGCGATCGGACAGTTCCGGGAGCAGCTGGTCGACCGGCTCGTCCACGCGGAGCCGGCACTCCTCGACGAGGATCATCGTCGCCGCGGCCGTGACCGGCTTGGACATCGACGAAATGCGGAAGATCGTGTCGTGCCGCATCGGCTCACCTCCGCCGACGGCCAGCGTGCCGATCGCGTCGACGTGCACCTCGCCGCGGCGGCTGACCAGCGTGACCAGACCGGGCAGGTCGCCGCGCTCGACCTAGCGGGCCATGACGTCGTGCATGCGCTCGAGTCGCGCCTTCGAGAGTTCGCGGTTCGAGAGTTCGCGGTTCGAGAGTTCGCGGTTCGAGAGTTCGCCCGCGCTCACGTCGTCGTGTCTTCGTCGACGGCGAAGTCGGGGCGCGCGGCCCGGGCGGACTCCGCCCGACCCTTCGGCTCCTCCCAGTCCTCCTGCCGGCCGAGTGCGGTCTCGTCGAGCATGTAGTACGAACCTCCGATCGTCTCGAGGCCGCGGGCGTACACCGAGTAGGTGTGGAAGACGCGGTCGTCGACGCGCAGGAAGCAGCTCCGGCCCGGATCCTCGACGGGCTGATCGCCGTCGACGTAGAGCGCCGTACCCACCTTCTCGTGCTCGGCCTTGGTCCGGTAGTTGTACTCGACGGGGGCGACGGATTCGTCCAACGTCACGTGGAAGTCGTAGTTGAAGTCGGAGCCGTTCGACGAGTACCACGGGAAGGTCCAACCCCGGCGCGCCTTGTACGCCTCGATCTTGACCAACGGCGCACGCGATACGTAGGCGAAGGTCGTTTCACGGGCGTGCAGATGCTCGAGGTGGCCCTTCGAGATCTCGTCGGCGCCGGCCGTGCAGCTCGGGCAACCGTCGTCCCAGCTCGGGTCGAACATGAAATGGCCGACGATGAGCTGGCGGCGGCCGTCGAAGAGGTCGAACAGGCTTGCCTTCCCGTCGGGTCCGTCGAAGACGTATTCCTTTTCGATCTCGACCATCGGCAGCCGGCGCCGCTCGGCGCTCAGCTTGTCTCGCTCGTGCGTGAACGCCTTCTCCTTGGCCAGCAGCGCCTTGCGGGCGACCAGCCATTCGTCTCGGGACACGACGGGCGGAAGACTCATGGGCGCTCCTTCGACGGCGAACGGGCGGGCGAAAGGCGCCGCCCTTGTTCTTGATCCGACCCTTTCCCTTGATACGACCCTTTCCCTTGATACGACCCTTTCCCTTGATACGACCCTTTCCCTTGATACGACGCTTCGGCCGGGCAGAACTCATCGGTGACTTCCTACCCGCCGGACGGTCTTGTGCGTTGTGGAACCGACGTCCTCTCGATCGATCGTGATCGTCGTGCGCGGTCCGATCGCCCCGAACGGGCCCCTGGCGTGTGACGTGAGTCAGATCAGCGAGCCCGACGAGCGCGCCTTGGAGGCGTTGGCGCGATTGCAGCTGACGGCACGGCGACTGGGCGTCTCGATCCGGCTGCACAATGCCGGCGCCGCGCTCGTCGATCTCGTCGCCCTCGTCGGGCTGTCCGATGTGCTCGTGTGCGGCGAATCAGGCGTCGAGCCGGATCGGCAGGTCGAAGAGCGGGAAGAGGTCGGGATCGACGAAGAAGTCCATCGCGGTGATGACGCCGGCTGAGATCGTGAGGACGTGGATCGACCACGCGGCGAATCCGCCACCGGGATCCACCCGCCATTGCGCGAATGCCGGCGCACCGTTCGCGTTGATGCGGGCCAACCGAGATCCGCGGCAACCGCTGCCCGGCCCGAGGAGCCAGGTGCGGTATTCGCCCGCGCCCCGCATCCAGAGCGGGTACGGCGGCATCTGCATCGTGGCGTCTTCGTGCAGCAATGACACGAGCGATTCGATGTCGAAGCGTTCGAACGCGTCGACGTAGCGCGCGAGTAGCTCTTGTTGGGCCTCGTCGACGGGTTGCGGCGCCGTGTGCGCGGTGATGTTGCGCTCGGCGAGCGTCGTTCGCGCGCGCTGGAGCGCGCTGTTCACCGACACGACCGTCGTATCGAGCAGCTCCGCGACCTCGCTCGCCTTCCACTTCAGTACTTCGCGCAGGATCAGCACCGCTCGCTGACGGGCGGGCAGATGCTGCAGCGCGGCGACGAACGCGAGCCGAACCGATTCGTGGATCTCCGCTTCCTCTGCCGGATCACACCCGGCCGGTGTGACCCGACGATCGGGGACGGGCCCGACCCACATGCTCTCGCCCGTGGGCGGTTCGACGGGCCCGTCGGCCCGACCGACGGCCATGATGTCGATCGGCAGCGCGCGCCGCCGGCGACCCTTCAACATGTCGTAGCACACGTTGCTCGCGATGCGATAGAGCCACGAC
>JALYLU010000215.1 GCA_030774075.1 Actinomycetota bacterium
GCCTTGAGGTCTCCCGTCTGCGCCAGCCCATCGAGCACCCCGACCACCACGTGGGCGGCGTCGACCTCGAAATGGCGGCGCAGCGCCGAACGGACGTCGGAGAAGCCGTAGCCGTCGGTGCCGAGCACCACGTAGGGGTGCGGAACGAACCGGGCGATGCAGTCGGGCACCGAGCGCACCCAGTCGGAGACCGCCACGACCGGGCCCGCCGACTCGGCGAGCAACTCGGTGACGAACGGGGTGTGCGGCGGTTCCGACGGATGCAGCCGGTTCCAGCGCTCGCATTCGAGCGCGTCGTCTCGGAGTTGCTTCCAGCCGGGGACGCTCCAGACGTCGGCGCCCACGTCGTAGTGCTCCGCGAGCATGCGCTGCGCCTCGAGGGCCTGCAACACCATCGGACCACTGGCGAGGATCTGCGCGCGATGCGCGGGCTCCCCCGCCGCCGGCTGCAACAGGTACATGCCGCGCACGATGCCGTCCTCGACGCCTTCGGGCATCGGCGGCTGCGCGTAGTTCTCGTTGTACAGGGTGATGTAGTAGAAGCAATCCTCCGCTTCGGGCCCGTACATGCGGCGGATACCGTCTCGCACGATCACGCCGAGCTCGTACGCGAACGCGGGATCGTAGGCGCGGCAGTTCGGGTACGCGAGCGCGTACATCAACGACTGGCCGTCGCAATGCTGCAGGCCCTCCCCCGACAAGGTCGTCCGACCCGCCGTGGCACCGAGCAGGAACCCGCGCCCGCGCTGGTCGCCGAGCGACCAGATCATGTCGCCGACCCGCTGGAAGCCGAACATCGAATAGAAGATGTAGAAGGCGATCATCGGTTCGCCCCACGATGCGTACGCGGTCGAGGCGGCGGTGAGCGAGGCCATCGCTCCCGCCTCGGTGATGCCCTCCTCGAGCAGTTGGCCGTCCGAGGCCTCCCGGTAGGAGAGCATCAATCCCGCGTCGACCGGCTCGTACTGCTGACCGAACGGTGCGTAGATCTTGAACTCCGCGAAGAGGCCGTCGAGCCCGAACGTGCGCGCTTCGTCCGGGATGATGGGGACGATCCGCGACCCGATCTCGGGTTCCTTCAGCAGCACACGAAGCAGCCGCGCGAACGCCATCGTCGTCGATGCCGGTACCTTCTCGCCGGTTCCGGCGGTCAGCTGGTCGATGATCCCGTCGCGCGGGAACACGACCGTCTTCGAGCGTTCGGCGCGGTCGGGTAGGAAGCCGTCGAGCGCGCGCCGGCGCTCCATCATGTACTCGTATTCGGGTGATCCGTGCCCGGGATGGAAGTAGGGAGCCATCCCCGTCTCGAGCTCGCGGTCGGGGATCTCCATGTAGAGCCGGTCGCGCAGCGACTTGAGTTGACCGGGCGACATCTTCTTGATCTGGTGCGTCGCATTGCGCGCCTCGAAGTCGGCACCGAGTGTCCAGCCCTTCACCGTCTTGGCGAGAATGACGGTCGGGGTGTCCTCGTGCTCGACTGCCGTCTTGTACGCGGCAAAGATCTTCCGGTAATCGTGCCCGCCGCGCGGCAGCCGTTGCAGCTCGTCGTCCGACACGTGCTCGACCATCTTGCGCAGGCGCGGATCCGGCCCGAAGAAGTGCTCACGGATATATGCGCCCGACTCGACGGCGTACTTCTGGAACTCACCGTCGAGGGTCGTGTTCATCTTGTTCACGAGCACGCCGTCGACGTCGCGGGCGAGGAGCTCGTCCCATTGGCGGCCCCAGATGACCTTCAGGACGTTCCAGCCCATGCCGCGGAATGTCGATTCGAGCTCCTGGATGACTTTGCCGTTGCCGCGGACGGGACCGTCGAGCCGTTGCAGATTGCAGTTGACCACGAAGATCAGGTTGTCGAGCCGCTCGCGGGCGGCGAGGTCGAGCGCCGCGGTCGCCTCCGGTTCGTCGAGCTCGCCGTCGCCCACGAAGCACCACACACGCGCGCGCGACGTGTCGACGAGCTTGCGGTTGTAGAGATAACGGTTGAACCGCGCCTGGTACACCGCGTTGAGGGGTCCGAGTCCCATCGATACGGTCGGGTACTCCCAGAAGGTCGGGAGCCGGCGGGGGTGCGGGTACGACGGCAACCCCCGGCCACCCGTCTCGCGCCGGAAGTGGTCGAGCTGATCTTCGGTGAGGCGTCCCTCCAAGAACGCGCGGGCGTAGATGCCGGGTGCCGCGTGACCCTGGAAATAGATCTGGTCGCCGAAACCGCCGTCGCCCTTGCCGCGGAAGAAATGGTTGAAGCCGACCTCGTACAGCGACGCCGCCGATGCGTACGTCGAGAGATGACCGCCCAGACCGTCGAAACGATGGTTCGCGCGGTCGACCATCGCGACGGCGTTCCAACGTATGAACGCGCGGATGCGACGCTCGATGTCTTCGTTGCCGGGGAACCACGGCTCCTGCTCGGGCGTGATGGTGTTGATGTAGTCGGTCGTCACCATCGCGGGAACCAGCGCGCCCTTGTCGCGCGCCCGTTCCATCAGCCGCGCCAGCAGGTAGTGCGCGCGCGGTTTTCCCTTCACGTCGATCACCGCGTCGAGCGACTCCAGCCACTCGCCGGTCTCCTGGGGGTCGACATCAGGGAGCTGATGGATCGAACCGTCGCTAAACATGCGCCACTCCGTCCCTCGACGGATCATCGGCTCGTCGGGCCGGGCTTTGAGCCGTCTGCGAGGACTGCTCTCAGCGTACGACCGCCGCGAGCGCGGCCGGTACCACCTGGCTGCGCCGGCTTTTGGGGGTGGGCGCGGAGGGATTCGAACCCCCGACCCCCTGCGCGTCATGCAGGTGCTCTGCCAGACTGAGCCACGCGCCCGAGTGAGCGCGTCAGGATAGCGCGACGGTTACGGTTTCCCCGATGGGACTCCTGAACGGGCATCGCGCGGTGGTGACCGGGGGCGGCTCGGGCATCGGCGCGGAGACGTGCCGCCGGATGGCGGCCGAAGGCGCGCAGGTCGCCGTACTCGACCTGGATGCCGACCACGCCGACGCAGTCGCGAAGGAGGTCGACGGCCTCTCGTACGCGGTCGACGTCACCGATTTCGACGCGCTGTCGGCCGCGATGCTCGACGCGTCGGAGCGCATGCACGGGATCTCGCTGCTCTACAACAATGCGGGCGGCAGCACGCTGTCACCGATCCACGACTACGACGTCGCCGAGTGGCGCCGCATCGTCGAGCTCAACCTGACGGGCGTGTTCCACGGTTTCAAGGCGGGCGCGCCGATCATCCTCGGGAGCGGCGGCGGCTCCATCGTGTCGACCGCGTCGATCTCGGGCACGCGACCGGCCGCCGGCGAGGCACCGTACGCGGCCGCCAAGGCCGCCGTGGTCGCGCTCACTGCGAGTGCCGCGCTCGAATACGCGCCGACCATCCGGGTCAACGCGGTCTCGCCCGGCATGATCCGCACACCGCTGACCGAGCTCTTGCTCGATCAACGCGGCATCGGGCTCGAGGATCAGCAGCGGGCGAAGACACCGCTCGATCGGATCGGCACGCCCGGCGATATCGCGGACGTCGTCGTGTTCTTGTGCTCGGATCTCGCCCGGTTCGTGACCGGTCAGAACCTCGTGGCCGACGGCGGGATGACACTGCACGGGTCCGGCGTCGACGGGGTGCTCGACGTCGTGACCGAACTCCTCTCGCGGCCCTGACGGCTCCTTCACGCCCGCATCACATTTGGGTGCGATGGTGACGTCATGAGATTCACCAAGACCATCGCATCCGCATCCGTCGCAGCTGTCCTGGGAGTCGCCGGCGTCTCCGTGGCCGGCGCCGCATCGAGCACCGGCTCGCCGCAACCGGCCGCTCCGGCAACCACTGCCGCGGCGACGGCAACGGCGACCACGAAGCAGGCCCGGCCCGCATCGGTGCGACGACGGCGCCTTCTCCGCCGGGCGATCGCGGTGGCGGCGAAGGCCATCGGCATCCCGTCCGCCGATCTCGTGAAAGAGCTCCGGGCCGGCAAGACGATCGCGGCAGTCGCGACCGAGCACGGCGTTCAGCCGCAGGCCGTCATCGACGCGCTCAAGGCCGCCGCGACCGCGAAGATCGAAGCCGCAAAGGCAGCCGGCAAGATCACGGCCGAACGCGCGACGCGGCTCGAGAGCCGGCTGGACACCTTGATCCCCAAGCTCGTCAACGATTGGCACCAACGCCGAACGGACGCGGCCTCAGCCGGCTGATCGACTCCGTTCCCGATCCGCTTCGTGAGCCGGGCGGCGAGTGTGGGACGCTCAGGGCGTGTCGCGTCGGTGGCCGCTGCGAGTCCACGATGTCGCCGGTGTCCCCGTCGTTCCGCCGGCGGGGATGGCGGCCGTTGCGACCAGAGTGCGCGCCGTGCTCGGCGGCGCGCACGATCGGATGGGTTTGCCGTTCCAGGTCTTGCTGGAGCGGTTGACCGGCGCCCTCGACGCACCGGCGCTGTACGCGTTCGTCGAGCTCGGCGTCGCCGAACATCTCGCGACGCCGAGACGCGTTGAGGACATCTCGGCGCGCGTCGGCGTTCCCCAGGACTCGCTCGACCGTCTGCTCGGGTATCTCGCGTCCCGCGGATGCCTGCGGCGCGACCGGCGCGGCCGCTACGTCGCCAACCGGGTGACGAACCTCCTGACCGACGACGGAGGTTGGTGCGGCTGGGTTCGGTTCTTGGGTGCGCCTTGGACGATGTCGGCCTACGCGCAGCTGCTCGCCGCCGTGCGTGATGGCGACGATCCGATCGCAGTTGCCCACGGGACGAACTTCTTTTCGTTTCTCGCCGCGCATCCGGACGCGGCCCAGGCGTTCCACGACGCGCAGGCCGCGGGCGCACGTCTGCAAGCCATCATGTGCGCCGCCGCCTTGCCCGTCGCGGGCGTGGGTTCCGTGCTGGACGTCGGCGGTGGCACCGGAACATTCTTGAGCAACGTCCTCGCCGGCCACCCGGAACTGCGGGGCGCGGTGTGCGATCTGCCGGAGGCGGCCGCAGGAGCACGCGCGACATTCGCGGAAGCGGGCGTTGCGGAGCGCGCGAAATTCGAAACGTGCGACTTCTTCGCGTCCGTGCCGGCCGGCTACGACTTGCACGTCCTCACCGCGATCATCCACGACTGGTCGGACGACGACTGCATACGCGTCCTACGGAATTGCGCGGACGCGCTCGCACCCGGCGGACGAATCTGCGTCGTGGAGACAACTCTCCAACCCGGGCGGTACGGCTCGTTCGTGCAGGCCACCGACCTGCTCATGCTCGCGTTCACATCCGGAGGTCGAGAACGCACCGCGGCGCAATACGACACCCTCTGGGAGAGGGCCGGCCTGCGATGCATCAAGTGCCACCCGCTGCCGTCGGCCGGCACGCTGTTCGAGCTACAACGCGACCGATCCATCGCGGACGCGCGCGTTCGGTTCTGACACGCGCATACGAAAAACTCGCGGTATCGAGGACTCGTTACAGATTTGCCCGCCGTTCTGCCGAAACCACGCAGAGCATTAGCGAACTATCGGCTGCGTTCCTCAGGGGGCCGCGGAGGATCGGCGCATTGGTTACAACGTCTGGCATACATCCTGTCGCGCCCCGGTGCGGTCGCATCGCCTACGACCCGCCGGCCGCGCGGCCGAAGGCGAGTTGAACTCGAGAGTCGCCGTCGACGGCAAGCACTTCGCGGTCGGCCGGGCGCGCTTCGACTTCCGCGGCGTTACCTACGGGACGTTCGCTCCCCGCGCCGACGGTCAGCAGTTCCCCGAACGTGACCAGGTCAAGCGCGACTTCGCCGCGATGTGCGAGGCCGGATTCACTGTGGTGCGCACCTACACCGCACCGCCCGACGACGTGATCGAGCTGGCCGGCGACTGGGGACTCAGGATCCTGGCCGGCGTCTTCTACCCCGACTGGAGATATTCCGTCGGCGCGTCGCATCGGCAGGCTCGCCGGGTCGCACGCGCGGCTCGCGCCACCGTGCGGGCCGAGGCTCGACGGCTCGCGGGCCGCGAGCAGGTGCTGGGTCTCGTCCTCGGCAACGAGATCCCGGCCGACCTGGTCCGCTGGCTCGGCACCGCCCGCGTCGAGCGCTTCGTCGGCGGGCTCGCCGAGGTCGTCCGCTCCGAGGACGCCGAGCAGCTCGTGACCTACGCGAACTTCCCGACGACCGAGTTCCTGTCGGTGCCGACTCTCGACTTTGCGACGTTCAACGTCTACCTGCCGGATCAGGCCGACCTGCGGCGGTACCTCACCCGGCTCCACCATCTCGCCGGCGACCGGCCGCTGGTCCTCGGAGAGGTCGGCTTCCACGCGGAGCCGGGCGTCGAAGGCGAGCGCGACCAGGCGCGCTTCCTGGCCGAGCAGCTGGATACGGCACTCGAACGCGGGGTGGCCGGCACCTGCGTGTTCTCGTGGACGGACGACTGGTGGGTCGGGGACGCGCCGGTTGTCGGGTGGCGGTTCGGCCTCACGCGCGAGGATCGCAGCGCCCGCCCGGCGCTCGCCGTCGCCGCGCGCGAGAACGCCCGCACGGTCGCAGATCTCGAGTTCGACTGGCCCTCGATCTCGGTCGTGATCTGCGCGTACAACGCCGCGGGAACCCTCGACGAGTGCCTGCGCCACACCTGCGCGCTGGACTACCCCGACCTCGAAGTCATCGTCGTCGACGACGGATCGACCGACGAGACGAGCGCGATCGTCGTCCGTCATCCTCGAGCCCGCCTCGTCGAGGTGTCTCATCGTGGCCTCGCGGTGGCGCGCAACGCGGGGTTGCAGGCGGCGCGCAGCGACCTCGTGGCCTACCTCGACAGCGATGCATACCCGCAACCCGAATGGCCCTATTACCTCGCGCTCGGCATGGACGCGCCCGACGTCGCGGGAACGGGCGGGCCGAACGTCCCGCCGCCGGGCGACGGTCCCGGTGCGCATCAGGTCGCGGCCGCGCCGGGCGGACCCGCGCACGTCCTGTTCAGTGACGACCGCGCCGAACACATCCCCGGCTGCAACATGGCGTTCTGGAAGGACCGGCTGATCGAGGTCGGCGGATTCGACCCGATCTTCACCGCCGCCGGCGATGACGTCGACGTGTGCTGGAAGGTGCTCGATCGAGGTTGGGAGATCGGGTTCCACCCTGCGGCGATGGTGTGGCACCACCGGCGGGCCGGCCTGCGACGGTATCTGCGTCAGCAGCAGGGCTACGGGCGCAGCGAGGCACTCGTCGAAGCACGACATCCGAGCCGCTTCACACTCGGTGGCAGCGCGCGCTGGCGCGGGCGCATCTACGGCTCGTGCTCGCCGTCGCTCGCGCGCCAGCGCGTGTATCGAGGCACGTACGGCACGGCGGCGTACCAGTCGGTGTATCGCGCCGACAGCCACGGGTTCGAAGCGTTGCACCAGGCGGGGATTCCGGTTGCCGCAGCCGTTGCGTGCACCGCTCCGCTGGCCGTCGTCGCGCCCGAGCTCGGAATCCCGGCGCTCGCGTCGTTGCTCTTCATGGGCTCGTTGGGTTGCGTCGACGCCGTCCGGGCTGCTCCGCCGCGCGCGGTCGGCCGTCGACGGGTGCGGTTCCGATGCTCGGTCGCGGCGATGCACGTGCTCCAGCCGATTGTCCGAAGCTGGGGCCGCAAGCGCCGCCGGATTCGCGGCCGCGACGAATCCGCGCCGCGCTTCGGCGGCTTCGACACCACCGGCGTATCCAGGGAAGGGCGGGTGCTGGTCGTTCCGCACACCGGACCGCGGACGGAGCTCGTCGAGGCCGTCGCCGCACACATCCGTCGGGCGGGCGTGCGCGTCGTTACGTCGAACGGCTGGGACTCCTACGACGTACGCCTCATCGGCTCAGCGCTCGTACGCGGCGATCTCGTGACGAGCGCGTATCCCGAAGGGTACGTGCAAGTACGGATCCGGCGCCGGCCGCGCGGATGGGGCGTCACGTTCGTGGTCGCCGGCCTCGCGTTCGCCGCGGCGATCGACCCGCTGGCCGCCCTTTCGTTCGGCTGTTTCGCGGCGGCCGAGACCGGTCGTGGGT
>JALYLU010000216.1 GCA_030774075.1 Actinomycetota bacterium
GGTACTCACTTGTCACGGCCGAGGACCGAGAGGGGGCACTGTCCCTGGCAAAGGGGTGCCCGATCCTCAAGGTGGGCGGAGGAGTCGAGGTCGGCGAACTCACGCTTCTCAACCCGAGCAGCGTCGTGAGCACCGACAACGACCACGCTCGGGCCAGCGGCCTCGTCGGTTAGCCCGCTTGTCGACAACGGCCGATACGAGGAGTGACCGCCGAGTACGTCGATACCACCGATCACAAGGAGATCGCCCGTGGAAGACTCTGAGTGTTCTGGTACCGCTAGGGAGACCGATTTCGAAGACCGTGGTCCGAGTCGATGCCTAGCCCGACTTCGCGGTCGTCAGCCAACACTTCAAGGTGTTGTTCGACGCACGTCTGATCTCGGCATGCACGGAGGGCCGGCACCGGATGTACGGCCCGGAACTCGCGAATGGCAGGAGTGGTATTGGACCGACGCCCTCGAGCGGCTGAAGCGGCATCTAGAGGAAACGTGAACCAATCTGACACACGGCCATCCGCTTTTCTTCCCCAGCCTCCCGGCTCCCAGTTGCCTGGCGACTCGATCGAGGCGAAACGCAGGCCCGCTGGCCCGCACACCCGACGAATCCGAACCCAAAGGAGGCACCCAGTGCCCGATATTCGTCACCGCGTAGGAATCGCAGCGCCACAACACCGCGTCTACGAGATGCTTGCCACCAAGGACGGGCTCGCCGACTTCTGGACCAGACAGGTGGAGGGCGACTCTGAGGTGGGGGGCAAGTTGAGCTTCTTCTTCGGCCGCCCCGAGCCGAGTGCCGTCATGGAGGTCGTCGAGCTGTCGCCGAACGACCGTGTGCAATGGCGCTGCGTCGAAGGCCCACCGGGATGGGTCGGCACGACCGTCACCTTCGACTTGAAAGACAGCGGAGGAGAGACAGTGCTGTTGTTCACTCACGCCGACTGGCGGGAGCCGGTCGAGTTCATGCATCACTGCAGCACCAAGTGGGCCACGTTCCTGATCGGCCTGAGAAGTGGGCTCGAGGGCGGTGCCTTCACCACCTTTCCCGACAACGAAACGAAGATCAGTAGCAGCTGGGGCTGAAAACACCGAGCCACTCCACGTCGAGGCCGTCTTGGTTGGCACTGAGCGATCCAAACGACAGCGACACCCTTCGGCGTCGCGTTGCTTTACAAGGAGAACAGTTATGGCAAAGGTGATCTTTGGTAACCATGCTGCGGTTGTCGTGTCGCGACAAGAGCAGGACACGATTCGCGCGTTCTATTGCGGCGTCCTGGGTTTCAAAGCCATCAGGCAGACCGACGACAAGGACGACTTTCAACTCGGAGACGATGAGTACTTCCATATCACGATCCTCTATGGGGAGTTCGCCGACCAGAGCGAGTTCTTGCGAAGCGGAAGATCGATCTATCTGGAACTCAAAGCCGATGACGTCGAAGCGATGCGGCAGAAGATCATCGACTCTGGCGTCAGAACGATTGAAATGCCGGACCCCCACCTCTACTTCCAAGCTCCAGGAGGACAGGTGTTCCGGCTCGTTGGAATCAACGAGGAACTCACGAAGTACGAGCGGGACATTGTCGGTGACGAGCAACGGAACGAAGAACTCGTCGCCGCGGCGCGCCGGGGAGCCGAACAATTGAGTGAGTGAACTCTCAAGGCCCAGTCATCGACGCATGAGCAGACCGACCGCGACGTTCGAGTCACCGGCACTCGCTGCTGAACTCCGGTCAGGGCCTCGAGGCTCCGAAGCTTGGTGACGGTCACGAGCGCGAACCATCGGTCGAAGTGGCACCACGGCACCCCGGCGACCGTTGCCCACGGTTCGGGCCCGAAGATCGGTGGCTGCCGAGCGGCCCGCTCACGCGCGTGCCCACCGCAGGCGCGGGTCAGAAGGTGACCAGCGCTCGCTTCGGCTTGCCTGATGCCGACGAGGCTTCGAAGCCGAGGACGAGACGAAGGTCGAGGGCGTGCGCGATTCGGGTGAGAGTGTCGAGGTTGGTGCGGTGCCGGCCACTCTCGATACGTGAGATCTGCGAGTTGCTCGTCCCGACCAGGTCTGCGAGCTCTTGCTGGCTGAGACCCTTGTCCATACGGAACCTGATCAGCAACCAGGCAATCTCGCGACAGCCCGCCAACGCGGCCTGTTGAGCGCGGTACTCCGGGCTCTGCCTCGCTCGTCTGGCTGCGGCTTCGCCCGCGGGCTGGCCGACAGGACTCTTGGCGCGGGAGCGCTTTCCTCGTGTGGTTGCGGTGGCCATGCTGCCACCTTATCACTTCTGATAAGCCCGGTCTACGGGGCGTCATGGCCCGCGGCGCGGGGCGGCCGCTTCGGCTTGGCGTCCATGCGCTCGCGGAAGTCTTCGAAACGAGCTTTGGCGACCTCGATGTCGCCCTCGGGGAGCGCTCCGGTCCGCTTCTCGATCGCATGGAGGAGGACGAAGAGGCTTGCGGACCGCTGATAGAAGATCCGGTAGAGATCGCGGCCGTAGTGGCACCGCAGCTCGCGCAGTTGGCCGTCGACTTGTGAGCTGTGCGGGAACGGCAAGGGCGGGTCGGTGCTCGTGAGCCGATTGAGCAGCCCGATCTTGAAGTCGAGCTCCTCTTGGCGCTCCGGTGCGAGCGCGTCGATGAAGTCGTTGACCGGCTCGACGCCGTTGCTGTCCCGGTAGTACACCGCCTGCACGGTCTCACACTAGAAAGCCGACCACCGACGCGTTGCCGATTGCGGTGTCCCTACAATTTCCCTACAAACATGCTGACGCATGTCGGCACGCGACCCTGCTCGCGAGTCATGAAGTTGAGAAGGCGCTGGTCAGCGCCGACGGCGGAGGACGAGGACGGAGCGCCGCGCACCGAGCGGATGACTCGTTGTGGGCTCATAACCCGAAGGTCGCAGGTTCAAATCCTGCCCCCGCCACCATCCGAAGGCCCAGGTCAGCGCACCTGGGCCTTCGTCGCGAGGTCGCCGTCAGCCGAAGTCTGGCGGATGCCCAAATCCTGCCCTCGCCACCATTTGAAGCTGCAGGTCAGGCCCGGTGCAGGTGCACTTCACGCCATGTCTGATAATCTGATTTAGTGCCTGATGTGTCGGCCACGGACGCGGCCCGGAACTTCGCTGATCTGCTCGATGCGATAGAGCATCGAGGGGAGCACTTCACGATCGTGCGGCGAGGCAAAGCGATTGCCCACCTCGAGCCCATGAACCGCGGCCTTGGTGTTGACGTGAAGGCGCTGTTGCGCCGGCACCGACCAGACGCGGCGTGGGCGAACGAACTCGACGAGGTCCGATCGTTGCTCGAAATCGACGAGCGGTCGTGAGTCGCGTCCTCTTCGACACGACGTTCCTTGTCGACGCCGAACGCGCTGGCGACGACCTCGACGATGTTATCGACGACGACGACGACGTCGCGATCGCGGCCGTAACGATCGCGGAGCTCCGAGTAGGTGCGCTCCACGCCACCGGCAGACGCAAGGCCGCGCGGAGCGCGTACGTGGACGACGTCATCGCCACGATCCCTGTGCTCGACTACGACCTCGAGGTCGCGGAGGCGCATGCCGAACTTCTCCTCGAAGTCCGGTCCCAGGGCAGGCCGCGCGGGGCCCACGACCTCATCATCGCCGCAACTGCGAAAGCATCCGACCGTACCGTGATCAGCGCGGACCGCACCGCGTTCCGCGATCTTCCTGGCGTCGAGGTTCGGTAGACACGCGCCGCGTGGGCACGCGCTTCACGCGTGATTGCATCGTGTGTGGTGCCGTGAATTCTGCCGTTCATCGCCGGACTGGGCGGGACTGGACGGGAGTAGATGTCACGACGGCCGCACGAAACGCCTCGTGATCGGTACTGCACGGCAGTAGACGGGATCAGATGTCACATCGCTTGGCCGGCTCATAACCCGAAGGTCGTAGGTTCAAATCCTACCCCCGCTACCAACGAGAATCGCAGGTCAGACCCGGTGCGAAAGCACTGGGCCTTCTGCGTTTCCGGGTGTTTGCAGGCCGAGTGGTGCCGAAAATGGTGCCGTACACATTGCGCGACTTTTGCAGTCGATTTCGTCACGCGCGGTGTGCCACATAACCCGAAGGTCGCCGAGGCGACCACTCGATGCAACGTCTTCGCGATAGCGACTTCGACATTGTCAAGATGAACCTCGGGCAGATAACCCGAAGGTAGGCACTCTGCTTGAGAGGGGAGCTGGCCGTCCACGGCACGCTGCGCCCGATCTGGCGGCGCCTACGCAGAAGCCGTGAACAAGACCATGTAGGAGCGATGACTACGCAAGCTGAAGACACCACGATTGTCCGCACTGCAATCGACGTGGGCGCGCCCCCAGACATCGCGTTCGCGGTGTTCACCGACGGCATCGACCGCTAGTGGACCCGAGCGCATCACGTGCAGGGCGGTGAGCTCAAGCAGATCGGCGTGGATCCGGAGGTCGGTGGTCGAATGTGGGAGGAGAACGACTCCGGAGACGTTTGCACTTGGGGTCGTGTGCTCGCGTGGGATCCGCCCAACACGTTCGCGTTCTCGTGGCTCGTCGGACCCGATTGGGCAGTGCCGGGACCCGACGCTGTTGGCAGCAGGGTCACCGTGACATTCGCTCCGATTGCCTCGGGGACCCGTGTCACGCTCGTGCACGACGAACTCGACCTCCACGGGCCCGGTTGGGAATCAGTCCGAGACGGTGTCGGCAGCGACGGCGGCTGGCCCGCAGGTCTCCGGCAGTTCGCGGACGCGGTCACGGAGACGCTCGAGAAGGCGTAGCAGCACAATGCGACTCCTGCATACGACGCCGCGGGCGCTCGTCCTCGTTCCAGCGGGTCACGCGACCTGAGCGCGCTTCCTGACCGAGACGTGAGTCGCGTGCAATCGTGGTTCGAGACCGGTGAGCGGATCGATTCCGTCGTTACCGAACTCGGGCAGCTCACGCGTACACCGGAGTGGCGTCGATGTAGCTGAGGTACTCCGCAACCAAGCCATCCTTTAGGTGGAACACGTTGCAGCAAGGAAGGGTGGCCTCCCTGCCGTCGAGACGGGTGTAGTGCACGTCGAGCTGCGTAGTCAACGCATCTCCGTCGCTCCACACGTTGCGGAGCTCGTGTCGAAAGCCCGCGACGGAACCGAGGAACGCATTGACCGCACTCGCTGCGACGAACGCCTTCGGGCCGCTCGACAATCGCGCCGATTCGATCCACGTCGTCGTTCCCGGCCGGTGACCGGGTCGATCCCTTCATAGATGACTGCGCAGAAACGATCGCGTCGGACGAGGCGTCATACATCCACGGCACCGTCTTCGACGTCGACGGCGGTCTCACCAACAACTGAGTGACGCGGTCGCGGCGCAATTCTATCGCTCCCGTAGAATCGGCCGGCATGGCGAAGAGCGAGTCACAGAAAACCAAGTCTCCTTCTCAGCTGATCGACGCGAGAATCAAGGAGCTCGGTGACTGGCGGGGCGAGATGCTCAGCCGGCTCCGGGCGTTGGTCAAGGAAGCCGATCCTGAAGTCGTCGAGGAGTGGAAGTGGAGAGGCGTTCCGACGTGGTACCACGACGGAATCGTCTGCACCGGCGAGACGTACAAGAGCGTCGTGAAGATGACGTTCGCCAAAGGGGCGGCTTTGAAGGATCCTTCGGACCTCTTCAACTCCAGTCTCGAGGGAAACACGAGGCGTGCCATCGACTTCCACGAGGGCGAGAAGATAAACGAGAAGGCGTTGAAGGCTCTCGTGCGCGCCGCGGTGACCCTGAACAAGTCCACGGCCAAGACCTGATCCACGAAAGCACCGGCATACCGCGCGGGAGCAGCGCCACCCGTGCCACCGCCGTACGAGACCGAACATCTCGCGCGACGGTCGCGGCATCCGAATAGTTACGAACTCCTCCGCCGGTTCGGTCGCGGTTCGACTCGCTGACGTATCTTGCCGCCCCGCGCTATAGTCCATAAATATGATAGACAACATCGGGTTTCTACTCTCGGGCAGCCCGGTGTCGAGTTAACCGAAGCAGCGGCGACCGGAAAGGCTTCATGACGATGGCGATCAACACGGCGAACCAACGCGTGCATCGACGATCCGAACAACGCGTCCATCGCCCGCGACCTGGCTGCTCGGTTGGAGGCGTGGATGCGCGACACCGGCGACCCACTGCTGAACGGGCCGGTCCCGCCGCCCGCCGGAGCCGAGATCAACGATCCGGACCAGCATTCGGCCGGAGACCCGACGACAGTATTCGGGGAACCGGCCTGACCGAGCCGGTTGACGAGTAGCGCGTCAGTGCTCGGGCGCGCGTCACGACGCGCGGAGCATGTTTGCGTCGCGAGTGGTGCCGTGTGATTTCTGCTGTGTGCCTCCGTAAGCACCGGGTAGGACGTACGTATGCGACTGAGCGCAAGGAATCAGATGACCGGAACCGTCGTGGCGATTCAGGCTGGGGCGGTTACGACGACGGTGAAGGTCGAACTCTCGGCGGGGCGAGGATGACTTCGTCGATCACGAAGGAAGCGGCCGACGAGTTGGGGCTTGAGGTCGGCAAGCCCGTGATCGTGGTCGTCAAGGCATCGGACGTGATGCTCGCGGTTGACTAGATCGGATAACCGCCGATCCGGCGGCGTTGTGAGCCACCATCCGATGGCGAGACTTCACGTATCGCCGCTGTCGTGTCGACTCCGTGAACGAAGTCGCAAGCGACGCGCTTGACGGGCTCACGCTACGCGGCGCGTCGTTTTGTATCGCGCGTCGGATGTGGCGCGACTCACCACGAGTCTCTTCATCGCCGCCCAACATCTCGAGTTCGACGACGCAGCGTGCTGCACGATCGCGAAGACGGCGGTCGAGGCGTACCGCCTCGCGACGCGGCGTCTCGCCGGGATGCGAACGCTCGACGTCTGGTACTCATACCTGACGCCGGACGACCTCCGTCGCCTGGACGAGGTCGCCAACGACAAGCGCGCGCAACGCGCGCTCGACGAAATTGCCACGAAGGCGCATGCCCGCGACAACCTTCAAGCGCTGACGAAACTGGCCATTCAGGTCGATGGCAAGTATCGGATCCGTAGCGATCCTCCGCTCCTGATTCCTCTCCGAGAGCTCTCGGACGAGCGTCGGCCCTCCGAGCTCGAGGATGCTGTCGTCGCGGACTTTCGCGCGTACACCGCGAGCCTTGCCCCAGACCGCCGGCACTTGCTCGAACGCTTCCGACCCGTCGATGTCGCGATCAAGGTCGTCGGCGTCGGCAGTGTCGGCACCCGTTGCCTTGTCATGCTGCTGCAGGGCCGCGACGGCGACCCCCTCTTCTTGCAGATCAAGGAAGCCAACCGCTCCGTTCTCGAAGAGCATCTCGCCCCGACCCCCTACGACAACCAGGGTCAGCGGGTGGTCGAGGGACAGCGGCTCATGCAAGCTGCCAGCGACATCTTTCTCGGCTGGAGCCGGGATCGCGAGCCGCCGGATTACTACTGGCGGCAGCTGCGCGACTGGAAGGGTTCCCTCGATCTCGAGGTCGGCGAACCCAGGCGATCTCGAGCGGTATGCGCGCCTGTGCGGCGCAGTCCTTGCCCGCGCCCACGCGCGTTCGGGTGACGCCCTCGCGACGGCGGCGTACCTCGGGAAAGGCGACACATTCGACCGGGCACTCACCTCGTTCGCCGCGATATATGCCGCGCAGAATCTTGCCGACTATGAGGCGTTCATCGCGTCGGGTTCGTGGCCGCGCTAGCCGATCAGGGCAAGGTTGTCGGCATCGGCACGAGCGATCACCGCGTCGACGATGGCGCACTCCGCTTGGTCGAGGACGTAAAGCACCAGGTCGATCGCGTCGGATGCATCCTGCTCGGCCGTCTCCGCATGCCGTTCCGCCCTCCGAACGTCTTTCTCGGCCCGCCGCTGCTCAGCGTCGGCGCGCATTGTCGCGAACCGCTCGTCGACGGACGCGCGGGTCTCGGCCCAGAACGCCTCCGCCGTGCCGTTGGCGTTCGCGACCCCTTCCTTGA
>JALYLU010000217.1 GCA_030774075.1 Actinomycetota bacterium
CCTGTGGGCCGAGCTCGAAACGCTGCGATCCGAGGGCAAGGTGCTCGAGCTCGGCGTCGCGCTCGGCCCCGCGATCGGTTGGGTCGAAGAGGGTGTCACCGCGGTCGACACCCGGCCGATCGTCTCGTTGCAGACGGTGTTCAACGTGCTCGAGCAAGAGCCCGGTCTCACGTTCGCACGCCGGCCGCGGGTGAAACGCGGCGACGTGAGCCTGATCGCCCGCGTGCCGCACGCGTCGGACACGCTCTCGGGCAAGATCACGCCGGACACGGTCTTCGACGCCAAGGATCATCGCGCCCATCGCAACCGCGACAACATGCTCGACAACTTCGAGAAGGCGGAGACCCTCCGGTTCCTGTGGTCGGGCGCAGCGGGGCGCACGATGGGCCAGGCCGCGATCGCGGGCATACTCGCGAATCCCGCCTTCGCCTGCGTGCTCCCGACCGTGCTCTCCGTCGACGAGGTGCGCGAGTACGCGCACGCCTCCGAAGTTCCGCTCATGCCTGATGAAGCCGTCGCGCTCGACGACCTCCGGGTTCGGAACTTCGACCACGTCGACCGCTACGTGATGCCGTTGAAGTCGAGTGTCTGATCCCGCGGACGTCTCATCTCGGTCCTCCCTGCGGATGCCGGCGGATCAACGTCGTCAACAACTCTTCGAGGTCGCGCGCGAGCGATTCGCACAACAGGGATTCCACGCGACGTCGATGGACGAGATCGCAGAAGCCGCCGGCGTCACCAAGCCCGTTCTCTACCAGCACTTCCCGAGCAAGCGCGCGCTCTACGTAGAGTTGCTCGACGAGACCGGACGGCAGCTGCTCAGCACCCTCGCCGATGCCACCGCGCGTGCCGGTTCACTACGGGAGCGAGTGGAGCTCGGGTTCCGCGCGTACTTCCGGTTCGCGGTCGGCAACCGATCGGCCTTCTTGTTCCTGCTCGGCACGTCACTGCGCTCTGATCCCGAGTTCGCGCGCATCGTCGAGGAGATCCTCGACGCGGCCGCGGAGACGATCGCCACCCTGATCGAGATTCCCGCGCCCGACGCGCAGCGACAGATGCTCGCGAACGCGATCGTCGGCATGGCCGAGTCCGTCGGGCTCCGCGTACTCCGAGATCCCGGCGCCATCGTCGACAGCGACCAGCTCGCGCAGTGGATCTCGGAGCTCGCCTGGTTCGGTCTCCGGGGAGTCCGGACCGACTAGGGCTGCGGGACTAGAGCTTCCGCAGCCGCACGCGCCCGATCGCGTGATCGTGGCCCTTCTCGAGCACGAGATGGGCGCGACCCCGTGTCGGCGCGATGTTTTCTCGCAGGTTCACGAGATTGACCTGGGTCCACACCGACTGCGCGAAATCGCGCGTCGCGTCCTCGGAGTATTGCGTGAGGAAGTTGAAGTAGGAGCGCGGGTCGTGCAACGAGGTCTCGCGCAGCAGGAGCAACCGGTCGACGTACCAGCGCTCGAGATCCGCCTCGGCCGCGTCGACGTAGATCGAGAAGTCGAAGAAGTCGGAAACGACCACGCTCGCCTCCACCCGCCCGCGGCGCGCAGGCGTCTGCAAAACGTTGACCCCTTCGAGGATCACGATGTCGGGCGACGACAGCACGATCTCGTCGCCGTCGACGATGTCGTACGTGAGATGCGAGTATCGGGGAGCGCGCACCGTCGGCGCGCCGGCTTTCAACTCCGCGAGAAATCGCATCAACGCGCGCACGTCGTAGCTCTCGGGAAAGCCCTTCCGCGCCATGAGCCCGCGTGCCTCGAGCGCGGCGTTCGCGAACAAGAAGCCGTCAGTCGTCACGAGGTCGACGCGCGGATGGTCGGGCCAGCGGGCGAGCAACGCCTGCAGCATGCGGGCGATGGTGCTCTTGCCCGCAGCGACACTGCCCGCGATCCCGATCACGTACGGCGCGCCCGCGTGCAGATGACCGAGAAACGTCTCGGTGACCGAGTGCAGCTCGCGGGTAGCCGCGACGCGGAGGTTCAGGAGCCGCGACAACGGCAGGTACACCTCCTCGACCTCGAGCATCGGCATGGGCTCGCCGAGGCCGCGCAGAGCCGCGAGATCGTTCTCAGCCAGGGATAAGGGCGTCGACGCGCGCAATCGGCTCCACTCCTCGCGCGTGAAGTCGACATAAGGGTCGAGCTCTGCTTCGTTCGGCGCGTCCATGCTCAGCTCAACGCTACGGCGGTCAGAAGCCGAGTGATCGTCAGCACTCGCGCTACTCCGCGCGCGCGACTCCGATCGGACAACTCACGCCCGTGCCTCCGAGCCCGCAATAACCGCTCGGGTTCTTCGCAAGGTATTGCTGGTGGTAGTCCTCGGCGTAATAGAACATGGGCGCCGGCGCGATCTCGGTCGTGATATCACCGTAGCTCGCCGAGTGAAGCCTCTCCTCGAACATCGCACGCGACGCCTCGACTGCACTCGCCCGCGCCGCGTCGAAGGTATAGACGGTCGAGCGGTACTGCGAACCGACGTCGTTTCCCTGGCGCATTCCCTGCGTCGGGTCGTGATTCTCCCAGAACACTCGGAGCATCTCGTCGATCGACGTGACCTTCGGGTCGAAGACGACCAGCACCACCTCGGCGTGGCCGGTACGCCCCGAACACACCTCTTCGTAGGTCGGGTTCGGGGTGAGCCCACCGGCGTAGCCGACCGCGGTCGTGTAGACGCCCTCTGCCGTCCAGAACTTCCGCTCGGCGCCCCAGAAGCAGCCCATGCCGAACACCACCTGTTCGAGGCCGTCGGGAAACGGCGGCTCGAGCGGCGTCCCGAGCACAAAGTGGCGTTCGGGCACTGCGAACGGACGCTTTGGACGGCCGGGCAAAGCTTCGTCGGCAGTGGGCAGGTGGGCCGGGTCGCGACGCAAGAACATCGATCTCCCTTTTCTTCGGGCGGATACCGTCCTCGTGAACCACAGTTCTACCCAAAAGGTTCCCGTCCGGTTCAACCGCGCTTGGCTCGTGCGAGCTCGACGAACGCGCGAGCAGACGGCGTGAGCGGCTGCGCCCGGTGCAAGAGGCCGATGGTGCGGGTCAACGCGGGGACGAGCCGGGCGACGACGGCGCCCTGGGCCGCGAGGTTCTCGGCCATCGACCGCGGAAGAAACGACGTGCCCGCGCCCGAGAGCACCAGGGGTGCGATCGCCTCACGTTGCGAGATCTCGACCGCGACAACCGGCGCGACCGACGCGGCGGCGAGCGCGCGATCGAGCAGGTCGCGGGTCGATGTACCTGGTGGTGTCGCGACGAGCGCCATGCCCGCGAGCCGTGCGACCGGCAACCGGCCGGGCGCGGGCAGTCTCGTGCCGGGAGGGCACACCGCGAGGATCTCCTGACGTGCGAGGGTGATCGAGACCAGGTCGTCGCGGCGAGCCGGCAGCTCGGCGAGACCGACCTCGCTGTGGCCGTCGGCGACACGATCGGCGAGCGCGCTCGCGTCCTCGGGCTCGGCCACCCGCACGACGACGCCGGGATGGAGCGTACGGAAGCGACCGACCAGGGACGCGAGCGGATCGACTGCGAGCGTCGGCAGGGCGACGAGGTCGAGCGTGCCCGTGTCGAGCTGGCGCACCGCGCCTACGGCGTCGAGCACTACCGCGCGCTCCCGGATCATCCTCCGGGCCGGTCCCTCGAGGGCGCGCCCCGCGTCCGTGACGATCACCGCGCGACCGACCCGATGGAACAGCCGCACGCCCAGCTCCGTCTCGAGTCGGCGGACGCCCTCCGAGAGGGAAGGCTGCGTGACCCCCGCGGCCTCGGCTCCGGCCGTGAAGCTGCCGTGGTCGATCACGGCGAGGACGTATTCGACCTGGCGCAGCTCCACGGCAGCCCTCCCCCGGCGCTTCCCGGTGTGTGAGGTCCATAGGGATATCCGATGATATCGGTAGTCTGCAGAGGCTTGTTCTATGACTGCCGGTGCCCTTCAATGAAGTCGTGGACCCCCAGATTCTGCTCGGAGCGCTGCTGATCGGAGCCGGCGTCGGCTTCCTCTCCGGCGCGTTCGGGAAGGGCGGGGCGGCCGTCTCGACTCCCCTCCTGCACGCCCTTGGCGTCCCGGCGATCGTCGCGATCGCGTCGCCACTCCCGGCCACCATCCCGTCAACATTGCTCGCGAGCCGCGGTTACGCGCGCGCCGGACACCTTGATCCCCAAGTGCTGCGCATCGGCGTCATCGTCGGCCTTCCGCTCACCGCGCTCGGCGCGTTCCTCACCCGCTGGATCGGAGGCGAGCCACTGGTGCTCGCGACGGATGCGATCCTCCTCGTTCTCAGCCTGCGCGTCCTGCTCGTCGCGCATGCTTCGGCGCCCGTCGACGAGTCATGCGCGACGGACTCGCCACCGGACGAGCCGCGCGTGTCCAGAACGCACACCGTGGGCGTCGTCGCCGTTGCGGCCATCGCGTCGGGACTGCTCGGCAACAGTGGCGGCTTCATCCTCGCCCCCCTCTTCATGAACGTGCTGCGCATGCCGGTACGCCGCGCGCTCGGCACGTCGCTCGCGCTCGCGGCGGTGCTCGCGGTGCCGGGCACGATCGTGCACGCATGGCTCGGGCACATCGATTGGTCGCTGTCGCTCGTGTTCGGGCTCGCATCGGTGCCGTTCGCGGCGCTCGGCGCGACGGCGGCGCTCCGCGTCCGCGAGCGGTCGCTCGCACTCGCGTACGGCTTCGGCATTGCGATGCTCTCAGGTGGCCTGCTCGCATTCGCGAGGTAGCGCGCCCACTCGACGGGCCGACCCTCGACGCGCTGGCCGGCGCACCGGAAACGTGGTTCGCTCGGGGAATGAACGACGGCACCACGTGCGACTCGCGGTTCGGAGCGGTACGGGAGGCATTCGAACGCAATTTCGCGGAGCGGCACGAGGTGGGGGCTTCCGTTTGTGTGACCCTCGACGGCGAAACCGTGATCGATCTCTGGGGCGGAAGCGCCGATCCCGCGACCGGGCGGGCGTGGGTGCGCGACACGATCGGCGTGATCTGGTCGTGCACCAAGGGCGCGACCGCGCTGTGCGCGCACATCCTCGTGACGCGTCGTGAGCTCGAGCTGGACGCGCCCGTCGCGTCGTACTGGCCGGAGTTCGCGCAGAACGGCAAGGGGGCGATCACCGTCCGGATGTTGCTCGCACATCAGGCCGGGCTCCCCGCGTTCTCGGAACCGATTCCCGACAACGGGTACTGCGACTGGGAGCTGATCGTGAACCGGCTCGCACAGCAGGCGCCGCTGTGGGCTCCCGGGACCCGCCATGGGTATCACGCGCTCACGTACGGACATCTCGTCGGCGAGCTCGTACGCCGCGTCAGCGGTCGATCACTCGGCACGTTCTTCCGAGAGGAGGTCGCCGACCCGCTCGACCTCGACCTTTGGATCGGGCTGCCCGAGGCGCACGAATCCCGGGTTGCTTTGACGATCCCGGCGCCGTTTCCCGAACCGGGCGACGCCATCCCGACCTTCTACCGAGTCGCGATGACCGAACCGGACTCGGTCGGCGCGCGGGTCTTGATGAACTCGGGGCTGGCCTTCGCGCCCGGCTGGATCGACTCGCGCGATGCGCATGCGGCCGAGCTCCCCGCGTTCGGCGGGATCGGCAACGCGCGCGCACTCGCCGGGATGTACCGAGTGCTCGCGCTCGGCGGCGCGGTCGACGGCGTACACCTCGTCGATGACGGCGAGCTCGTGGAAATGGGTGCGGTGGCGTCGGCGACTTCGGTCGACGCGACGATGCTCGTCCCCACGCGTTGGTCGCTCGGCTTCGTGAAGTCAGTCGACAATTCGGCGCGAGAACCCGGCGACCGCGACGGCGTCGTCCTGACGGAGGACGCGTTCGGTCACGTGGGTATGGGCGGCTCGATCGGCTTCGCCGATCCGCGGGCCCGAATGTCGTTCGGCTACACGATGAACCGACAGGCCATGACGGTCGGACTCGACGAACGCGGACAGGCGCTCATCGACGCGACCTACACCGCGCTCGCCTACCGGCGCTCGCCGAGAGGCGGAAGCTGGTTTCCGAAGTCGGGGTAGGCGAAGTAGACGGGCGCGTCACAGTGCCGCGAGCGCGAGACCCAGCGCAGCCGCGAGTGCCGGCGCTACGAGGCTTGCGAGCAGCATCCTCAGCGCGGAACGCTTGGCCCCGGCCTCGGCGAGACGGACGATCTCCCATGTGAACGTCGAGAACGTCGTGTAAGCGCCGCAGAAACCCGTGCCGAGGATCGTCTTCGGCGTCGACGGGAACGCGTGATACAGCGCGAGCCCCGTGAGCAGTCCCAGCACGAACGACCCCGTGACGTTGATCACCAACGTCGCGGTCGGGAGCCCCGTCTCGCTTCGGTCGAGGACGATGCCGTCGACGAGATAACGGGTCGGCGCGCCGACCGCGCCCGCGAGCGCGATGCCGAGTACGAGCATCAAGAACCGCCGGCGCTTCGTGGGAGCCGGCGCGCGATCGCGATACCGAGGTACGTGACCATGAGCCCGGCACCGACGCTCACGATCAAGTAACCGACGCCGAGCGCCACATGGCCGTCCTTTTCGAGGGACACGGTCTCGACCGCCATCGTCGAGAAGGTGGTGAACGCGCCGAGGAAGCCGATGGCGAAGAAGGGTCGGAGGTAGCGCGTCGGCGCGAGACGTTCGAGCGTGAACGTGAGGAACAGCCCGAGGACGAACGCACCCGACAGGTTGGTCACGAACGTCGCCCAGGGAAAGGAGTCGTTCGCGACATGGATCAGCTGCGAAACCTCGTAACGTGCCGGGGCGCCCAGCGCGCCCCCGACCGCGATCACCGCGACGACATCGCTCGGCATGCGGCTCGCGACTGCGCTCAACCTTCCTCCTTCTCCGTGCCAAGCTGAAACCGCGGCGCGGCGACGGCGACCCGCGGTCCTGTGTGCTTACTCTCGTCGATAACGGCGGTTCGAAGCGGGATGTCAACCCGCGGCCACGAATGGTGTCGGGCTCGAGATCCGATTGCGGCTCTGCGCAATGGCGCGCCCGAAGATGTTTCCTGCGGTGTCGACGATTCGATAGCCGCCGGGTGCGGCCAGGATGCCGATGGAGAGCCCCGCGAGCGGCAATGGCGCGTTCCCTGCGTAGTTCGCGCCACCGAACGCGTACACCTGTCCCGCGAAGGTGACGAGCCAGTAGCCCCGCCCGTCGGGCGTGGCGGCCATACCGCTCACGGGAACGTCGGGAGGCGCGCCGCCGGTCGAGCCGAAGAACCGCGCGTCGCCGAACGAGAAGACGCCACCGTCGGACGCGACGAACCAGTACCCGCTGCCCGTAGGCGATGCCGCCATCGCGACAATCGGCCGGTTCAGCCGGATGCTCCCGGTGGACCCGTAGAATCGCGCGTCGCCGAACGAGAAGACTCCGCCGTCGCGCGCAACGAGCCAGTAGCCGCGGCCCGTCGGCGTGGCCGCAATACCGACGATCGGCTGGTTGAGTCGCACGCCACCCATCGAGCCGTAGAACGGCGCGTCGCCGTACGCGAAGACTCCTCCGTCGGCCGCGGCGATCCATCCGCCGCGCGCGGTCGGCGTCCGCGCCACGGCCACTGCGTGAGATGTATAGGAAAGATTGAATGCCACCCCGCCGCCGAGGGTGCGCACGCGTCCGGCGCCGTCCACCCCGAACGTCGGCGTCCACGGAGAAATTCCCGGGGAGCTCGGGCCGCGTGATGGAGCGCTCGGCGGCGCGGGAACCGTGATCGAGGCGAAGCGCGGCCCGAACAGGCGACCGTCGCGTTGCGGATCGGTGGGGTCGAAACTGTTCACGTTGTAGGAGCCGAGCAACCCGCCGTCGGCGAGACGCGTGCTCGCGAGCAGGACCGGGTTATAGGTATAGGCCTCGTGGTAGGTGTATCCCGACACTCGCGACGGTGGCGGCGAAGGAACCGAGTACACGGTGCCGAGATCGCGCCAAGGGCCTTCGGGGTTCGGCGCCCACCAAGCTTCGACGGGTGGGCCGATGATGCTCAAGGTCTTGGTGA
>JALYLU010000218.1 GCA_030774075.1 Actinomycetota bacterium
ACCGACGAAGGCGCGCGCTCGTCGACGCAGTGCCCGATGCGCTGCTGCGGATGCGCACGCCCCGGGCGGCCGCCGAGATCGAGTCGTGGCGCGCCTCGATGCCCACGCTCGCGGCGTCGGGCTAACCGGCGCCTGAGCTTCGCGGCGAAAGGTTCGCGGTTGACCAGCTTCACTCCGTCTGCAGACCTCGAGGAGCTGCGGGCATCGGTCCGGCGCCTGGCGGAAGACAAGATCGCTCCGAATGCCGCGCGCGCCGACGAGAACGAGCAGTACCCGTGGGAGTCGTGGCACGCGTGGCACGACGCGGGCTTCGCGGGTCTCGCGTTCCCGGAGGAGCTCGGCGGTCAGGGCGCGGGCTTTCTCGCCCACGCGATTTGCGTGGAGGAGGTGGCGCGCGTCTGCGCGTCGTCGTCGATCTTCACTTTCATCTCGAAGCTGGCGATGACGCCGGTGCTCGATCACGGCGGCGACGAGCTCGAGCGAAAGTACGTCTCCCGAGTCGCGAGCGGCGAGTGCCAGGCGTCCTATTGCCTCTCGGAGGCCGACGCGGGGAGCGACGTGGCCGGAATGCGCACCAAGGCGGTGCGCGACGGCGACCACTACGTGTTGACGGGCCGCAAGCTCTGGATCACGAACGCGGGCGTGAGCGACTTCTACACCGTATTCGCCAAGACCGATCCCGACGCGGGCCACCGCGGTATCAGTTGCTTCGTCGTCGAGAAGGATTTCGCGGGATTCGCAGTGTCGAAGCTCGAGCACAAGATGGGGGTGCGAGGCTCTCCTACCGGAGAGGTCGTCCTCGACGAGTGTGTCGTACCGGCGGAGAATCTCATCGGTGAGCCGGGGCAGGGGTTCGAGTACGCGATGGGCGCCCTCGACCGCTCCCGCCCGCTCGTCGGCGCGCAGGCCCTCGGCATCGCCCAGGGCGCACTCGACCTCGCGACCGGCTACATGCAGGAGCGCAAGCAGTTCGGACGCCGGATCGCCGAGTTCCAGGGCCTGCAGTTCATGCTCGCCGACATGGCGACCGCCGTCGACGCGGCCCGACTGCTCGTGTACCGCGCCTGCGCGCTGCTCGACGACGGGCTCGGCGGCACTCCCACCACGGCGAGCGCCTCGTCGATGGCGAAGCTCTTCGCGTCCGACACCGCGATGCGGGTCACCACGGATTGCGTGCAACTACTCGGGGGGATCGGCTACACCAAGGACGTCCCGGCGGAGCGCTTCATGCGCGATGCCAAGATCACCCAGATCTACGAGGGCACGAATCAGATCCAACGCGTCGTGATCGCCAAGCGGCTCCTCGGCGGGTGACGACGGCAGGTTGCCTCGTAGACTCGGAGATCCGATGAGCCAGGTTCGCCTCCGCTTCTCGCCCGCGCCGACGGGATTCCTGCACATCGGCAGCGTGCGTACCGCGCTCTACAACTGGCTGCACGCGCGCCATGTCGGGGGCACGTTCATCCTCCGGATCGAGGACACCGACATCGCCCGGTCGACGCAGGAGTCGGTCGACCAGATTCAGCACGTGCTGCGCTGGTTGGGTCTCGACTGGGACGAGGGCCCCTATCTGCAGAGCACTCGATTCGACGCGTACCTCGCGGCGGCTCACCGCATGGTCGAAGAGCAGCGTGCGTACGAGTGTTACTGCACCGAGGACGAGGTCCGCGAGCGCAACGAGCAGGCGATGCGCGCCGGCCGGCCGCCGGGCTACGACGGGCGCTGTCGCGATCTGACCCCGGCCGACCGGGCCGCGCGTGTCGCCGAGGGTCGGATGCCGTCCATCCGGTTCCGGACCCCCGACGACGGTCGCAGCTCCTTCACCGACGTGATCCGCGGGGAGGTCTCGGTCGAGTGGTCGACGATTTCCGACTTCGTGATCGTCCGATCGAACGGCACGCCGGTGTTCTTCCTCGCGAATGCGGTCGACGACCTCGACATGGAGATCACGCACGTGTTGCGGGGAGAGGACCTCATCGACTCGACGCATCGCGTCCTCGCGCTTCGCCGCGCCCTCGGACACGACGATCAGCCGTTGTACGCGCACATGCCGCTGATCCTCGGTCCCGGCGGGGCGAAGCTGTCGAAGCGCCACGGTGCCGTGTCGGTCGAGGAGTATCGCGACGCGGGGTTCCTTCCCGCGGCTCTCCTCAACTACCTCGCACTCTTGGGATGGGGTCCCGAGGACGGCCGCGAGATCCTGAGCCTCGAGGAGCTCGTCGCCGAGTTCGAGCTCGAGCGGGTGAACACCTCGGCCGCGACGTTCGACCCCAAGAAGCTCGAGTGGATGAACGGAGAGCACATCCGGGCTACGCCGCTGCCCGACCTCGTGTCGGCCGTGCTGCCGTTCGCGCGCACGCGGTACGGCGCGCGGCTCGACATCCCGCGTTTCGAGGCCGCGGTCCGCCTGGCACAGCTCCGCGCGACGACGCTCGTCCAGATCGCCGACCAGATGGCATTTCTCTTCACGCCCGACGACCAGCTGGAGATCGATCCCGCATCGTGGGAGAAGCTGACCAAGGTCGAGAACGTTGCCGCGATCCTGGATACCGTCATCGAGTTCGTGGGCGATTGCGACTGGACCGACGAGATCGACCCGCGGCCCGCGATCGAAGCACTCGGCCTCAAACCCGGCAAGGTCATGCACGTCCTGTACACCGCGATCGAGGGTCGCAGCCAAGGTTTGCCGCTGTTCGACTCGATCAGCCTGCTGCGCCGCGAGTCGGCCCTCAACCGTCTGCGGGCCGCTCGCGCGCGCCTGTGAGGCGAGTCCTCAAGATCTCGCGGCGCGTCGCCATCGCGCTGTTCGCCGTCGGGCTCGCGTATCTGTCCGTCGTGTTCGTGCAGGTGTGGTTGGCGGCGCGACGAGACGACGCCCGTCCGTCCGACGCGATCATCGTGCTCGGTGCAGCCGAGTTCGACGGTCGTCCGTCGAAGATCCTCGCGGCGCGGCTCGATCACGCCATCGACCTGTACCGCCGCGGTATCGCGCCGGTCGTCGTGGTGACAGGCGGCCGGCAACCGGGCGACCGCTTCACCGAAGCGAGCGTCGGTGCGAGTTATCTTCACGATCACCAAGTCCCCGAGCGCGCGATCTTGCGGGAGACGACCGGTCGGTCGTCGTGGCAGTCGCTCGCCGCGGCCGCACGATTCTTGAAGCAGCGCCACCTCACGCGCGTCGTGCTCGTCTCCGATCCGTACCATTCGGCGCGCGTCGAAGACCTCGCGCACGACGTCGGGTTGCAAGCGACGACGTCGCCCACCCGCACGAGCCCCATCAAGGGTGCCGGCGAATGGCGGCGGTTCGTCACCGAGACGATCCGTGTCGCCGCGGGACGGATCTTCGGCTACGACCGGCTCGACCGGCATCGCGAGGTCGAGAAGCTCGTACCGGGACTCGCTACAATGTGTCCTCCGTTGCGACGGCCGAGTCGGCGTCGAAACGGCACCCATTCGGGGGTGGTGTAATCGGCAACACGGCAGGTTCTGGTCCTGTAGTTGGGGGTTCAATTCCTCCCCCCCGAGCGCAGCCGGAGACTTGCCCCGTTCGTCTAGCGGCCCAGGACGCCAGGTTCTCATCCTGGTAACACGGGTTCAAATCCCGTACGGGGTGCCATGTGGCCCGAGCAAATGCCGCTCGGGCCACATTTCTTTTCCGGACGCGTTCTCGGCGCGCGAGGTCACGCTGTGCGCGCATCAAGCGGACTGCGCGTGCAGTGGCAACCGTATGCCGACGTCAAGACCGCGTCACCGCGCGCGCCCCGTCGAATGCCGCGCGATCGACGCCACGCCCCTCATTGCGCGACGCGGATCTCGTTGTCGCGCACGATAAGCGTGCACGGCAAACCGACGAGTGAAAGTGGATCGCGCGCGACATAACTGCTGGTCACGATGTTGATCACCTCGCCGCGATGTTCGCCGGACGTGATCGTGCACTCGAGCGCGACACCATCATCGCGTTGCTCGGCCCAGATGATGAACGCGTCGTACGTTCCGTCGCCGAGCATCGTCATAGGCGTAGCAGCGTGCCGACTCGCGCGATCTCCGAGCAATCCGCATGCGCGTCTCCGCGCATCCGATGATCTTGGCAGAAGTCGCGCAACGAGTGGTGGATGTCACGCGCGTTGCGTGAGAAATGCTTGACGTATCTGGGTGAATACGTTCTCATAACACGAACACACACGCAGTGCGTGGAGGTCTTACGTGAACAAAGGCGAACTCGTCGACGCGATCGCGACCGACGCGAACATCAGCAAGACGGATGCCGAGAGCGCGCTCAACGCGTTCATCAACGCCGTTCAATCCGCGATCACCTCGGGCGAGAAGGTGACGCTCCCGGGTTTTGGGACGTTCTCGCCGGCGTTGCGCAAAGCGCGCACTGGTATGGATCCGCGCACCCGGGCGCCGGTGCAGATCCCCGAGCGCAAGAGCGCGAAGTTCTCCGTGGGCTCGAAGTTCAAAGCCCAGGTGCAAGGGTCCTGATCGCGTAGGGCGTGGGGTCGCACTCCCTCGCGCACCGAATGACCTATGAAGTTCGAACTTCCTCGAGTGAGAGCTCTCAGGAAAGGTGGTGACCGTGCCTCCGGCTAAAAAGGCAACGAAGAGAAGGGCTGCCAAGAAGGCTCCGGCCAAGCGCAAGGCCGTGAAGAAGGCGCCCGCGAAGCGGAAAGCGACCAAGAAGCGGACCGCGAAGAAGGCTCCGGCCAAGCGCAAGGCGGCCAAGAAGAAGGCTCCGGCCAAGCGCAAGGCGGCCAAGAAGACCGTCAAGCGCAAGGCAGCCAAGAAGAAGGCTCCGGCCAAGCGCAAGGCGGCCAAGAAGAAGGCGCCCGCCAAGAAGCGCCGCAAGGCCGCGAAGAAGGCGCCGGCGAAGCGTGCCGTGCGTCGCACGACGCGCAAGCGCGCAGCGAAGAAATAGCAACGCTGCGGACGTCTCGAAGAAGGACCCGGGCAACCGGGTCCTTCTTCGCGTCGCGTCGCCTCGCGCCGACGCGACGATCTTCATGGGTCGACTCCACGCTCCGCTCCCCTTCGGTCGCTGCGCTGTCGTCTCCCTCGAGCCTCTAGAGATTGTCGATGCGCGCGAAGGACTCCGCCGCGCGCAGCCCGGCCCGTAACCCAACGGTCCGGGCTTCGGCTCGTAGCCGCGCCGCGAACACCGCGCGCTCGTCGTCGGGTCGCGCGTCGATCGCCATCGTGGAGCGCCATTGGCTCCGATGCGCGAGCAACGCGTCGATCTTGCGATCGACGTAGCCCGCGACGTTTTCGAGGTGATCGACCTGGCCCGGCTCGAAGCACAGCAGGGTTGCCGGCCGGTGGGGCGCGACGCCTTGCTCGGGAAAGAAGTGTGGGTCGCGCGCGGCGACGATGCCTGCGGTGACGAGCAACCCCGCGTGGTAGTGGTCGGGATGGATCCGATACGGCTGCCACGGGTCGTGTCCGAGCACGACGTCGGGGCGAGCCTGGCGGATCACGCGGCACACGGCGGCGCGCGGCGCCAGCCCGCTGTCGAGCTCGCCATCGACATAGCGCAGGAACACGACGTCGACGGCTCCGAGGATCGCGGCCGCGTCGCGTTGTTCCTCCTCGCGCTTCGCGATGAGCGCGGCGAGGTCGGCGTCACCGTCCCAGGTTCCTTTGGAACCATCGGTGCACACGCAGATGGTCACGTGCGTGCCGGCGGCGGCCCATTTTGCGAGCGTCGCACCGCACCCGAACTCGACATCGTCGGCGTGGGCACCGATCGCGAGCGCGCGGCGCGGGACCGGGAGGTCGACCGCGATTGTCATTTCGTGGGCATGGGCGCGGGCGTGCGCCGGAGCGCATCGAGCGCGTCGAGGTCGGCGGCGATGTCGACATCGAACGCCAACGCGGGGTCGCGCAAGATCCGAACGGTGAGCGATCGACGGCCCGCCTCGTCGGCGTGGCGCGCCGCCGAATCGGGCCCGTACGCGAAGGTGAACGGCACCCGGGTGGGGAGCGAGAGCACCGGAGTGCCGTCATTGCGATGGTCGGGCACGATCACGGCGACGGGTGCGTCGCCGTCGGTGACGACCGCGTCGAGCGATCGGGCGAGCGGGAGATCGGCATGCACGACGGCGTAGCGCGAAAGCGCTCGGCTGATCGCCCAGGCCCGGCCGGCCGCGGCGGCACCGTCGAGGGAACCGGGGTCGTCGACGACGTCGTACCCACGTTCGCGGGCCCACGCGACCACTTCGGCCGAGCTCGAGACCACGGCCACCGGACGAGCGCCGGCTGCGTTTACGACGCACTCCGCCATGGACCGCGCAAGCCTCTCGCGCTCGTGTTCCGAGAGCGCCGCCGCGAGCCGCGCCTTGCCCAAGGTGAACGACCGGAGCGGGACGACGATCCCGGCATCGTCTTGGGATCGACTCGGCATTCGCTGCGTATGCTACCGACCGTGGACGCGGTGTATCCCGCCGCGAAGGCGGTGTTCTGGCCCTGGTTGCGCTTCGGCTTGCGCTGGACGATCGAAGGCGAGTCGAACATCCCTACACACGGCCCGACGATCCTTGCGAGCAATCACGTGTCGTATCTCGACCCGCTCACTCTGGCCTGGGTGGCCGGTCGGCGCGCGCGCCGTGTCCGCTTCCTCGCCAAGGCCGAGCTCTTCAAGAATCCGGCTCTCGGCCCGCTGTTGCGGGCGGCGCACCAGATCCCGGTGCGCCGGGGAACGATCGAATCCGCCGGTGCACTGTCCGCCGCAGTCGTTGCTCTGCGGAAGGGCGAATGCATCGCCGTGTTCCCGGAAGGCACGATCTCCGAGGATCTCGAACCGATGCGCGGTAAGTCGGGAACCGCCCGGCTCGCGCAGGAATCCGGCGTTCCGATCGTCCCCGTTGGCCTCTGGGGCACGCACCGGATATTGACGAAAGGGCGCAGACCTCACTTGTCATGGGGAGTCGCGCAGGTCGCGGTCGTGGGCGAGCCGGTGCACGTCGGCGAAGGTGAGCGCGTGCGGGACGCGACCCTGCGCGTCATGGATGCGATCACCGAGTGCGTCGCGCGGGCGCGCGCGATCTACCCGCAACGGCCCGCTCCCGGAGACGACGCGTGGTGGTGGCGCGATCCGGGGACCGCAACCGCGCACCGGAGGCCCGCGTGACGCGCATCGCGGTGATCGGCGCGGGGTCGTGGGGAACTGCGGTCGCGGCGATCGCGGCCGGGAACGTCGCGACGACGTTGTGGGCACGTCGGCCCGAGCTCGCGGAACGGATTCGCGACGCGCACGAGAATCCGACATACCTGCCGGGCATCGTGTTGCCGAGCCGTCTGCACGCGACCGCTTCGCTCGAGGAGGCGTGCACCGGTGCCGATGTGCTCGTGCTCGGCGTGCCGTCGCACGGGCTGCGGGCGGTGCTCGGCGAGGCGCGCCCGTTCATCGGGCCGCGCGTTCCCGTCGTGAGCCTGGCCAAGGGGATCGAGCAGGGGACGCTCGCGCGTATGACGGAGGTCTCATGCGACGTTCTCGCGGGTCACGAGCCCGCATGCGTGGGCGTGCTCACCGGTCCGAATCTCGCACGCGAGGTCGCAGCCGGTCAGCCCACCGCGTCGGTCGTGGCGATGGCAGACACGACGATCGCCCAGGAAATGCAACAACTGTTCTTCGCTCCGTCGTTGCGCGTCTACACGAACCCTGACGTCGTCGGTTGCGAGATGGCGGGCGCGCTCAAGAACGTGCTCGCTATCGGCGCCGGTATCGCCGACGGCCTCGGGTACGGCGACAACACCAAGGCCGCGCTGATGACGCGCGGTCTCGCCGAGCTGGCGCGGCTGGGCGCCGCGATGGGCGGCGATCCGCTGACCTTCGCCGGGCTCGCGGGCATGGGCGATCTGATCGCGACGTGTAGCAGCCCGCAGAGCCGGAACCGTCACGTCGGAGTCGAGCTCGGTAAGGGTCGTGCCCTCGACGACATCGTCAACGAGATGAATATGGT
>JALYLU010000219.1 GCA_030774075.1 Actinomycetota bacterium
AGCTCCGCGTGTCGTCTATCCACGCGGGCATGTCGATCGGCGGGTTCGGCAACTGCCGCGCACCCCGCTCGACGAGGAAACGCTCGTAGCCGGCGGGATCGGCCGGGAACGATCGCGGATCCCCCATCATCACCTCGAAGAGCTCGACACCCTTCGGACCGGCGACGAAGGGACCGAACGTGTCGCCCTGGTCGAGTGCGATGTGGGTGCCCTTGCGGCACACGACGGCGCCGCACGTCATCTCGCCCTCGAGCACGAAAATGACGTGGTTGCTGTTGTGACCGTGCGGCTGCACGATCATGCCCGGGTCCCATTTCGCATAGAGAGACAGATACGCGGGCGAGAAGTCGAGCCACTTCTCCCGCACCGACATGGTGCGATCACCCTGGCCGATCCGCCGGACCTCCTGATACTCGAGATCGTCGAGATGGGTGAAGCGCGGGCTCGCCGCTCCGGGATCGGGCATCGTGCGCTCTCCTGGTCGAGACGGTGCCGAGCGCGAGCGTAACGATCGAGCGCGACGTACGCTGGCGCGCATGAGCGAATCCCGTGACGTCGTATCCGTCGAGCGACTCGTTGCCGCGCCCGCCGACCGAATCTTCGAGCTTCTCGCCGATCCGAGCCGCCACCACGACATCGACGGCTCCGGCAGCGTGCGCGACGCGAAGGAGAGCCCGCCGCGTTTGACGATGGGTGCTCAGTTCGGCATGTCGATGCACCTGGGCATGAACTACTCGATGACGAACGAGGTCATCGAGTTCGACGATGGCAAGCGCATCGCCTGGCAGACGCGACCCTCCGGCAGCTTCCAGGGCAGGTTCTTCGGTGGCCGCATCTGGAGATACGAGCTCGAGCCGGCCGATGGCGGCACGCTCGTGCGCGAAAGCTGGGACATCTCCCAGGAGAAGGGCCCCATCAAGGGTCTGCTGGGCATCGGGCGATCGAAGGAACACACCCGCACCGCCATGGAGAAGACGCTCGTCAACATCGCGCGGCTCACCGAGCAGTAGCGGTCCGCGCCATGACCGCCGCGAGCACGGTCGCCGAACCCGGAGGCGCGACGACCGTGCCTCGGCCGTCTACGGCTCGAAGTCGAAGTTGACGGTGCCGTTGACCCCACCGACGTTGACCGCTGCGGTCAGCGAGTCGATGTTGCCGGTGAAGCCGGGCGACCAGCCGCCACCGGCCTTGAGCCAGATCCCGCCGGCGATCGGTTGCCCGCCGATCTGCCCGGTGATAGGGCGGATCGCCGCAAACGGATAGGCGGCGAGGAGCTCCGCGAACGAGCACGGGCTCCCCTGGGTACATGTCTGTCCGACGTTGACCCCGCCGACGATCGCGTTGCCGGTCTGCCACCAACCCGACGGCGCGGTGAGCGGGTTCCAGGTCTGCCAGGTCTCGCTCGTTATCGTCGCCGCTCCCGCGAGTTCGGGTTCGAACACGGCGCGGCCCTGGAACGACGTGCTGGCGTCGGTTGCGTCGTAGTCGGCGTCGAGCTGCAGCGTCGTCGTGTGGGGCCCGACGGCCTGTTGGTAGGTCTTGTACGACAAGAAGTTGAGCTGATCGAGCCGCGTGCCGGCGAAGAGGCCGTTCACCAACGCCTCGCCACCCGTCGAGTCGATCGTGAGCTTCGCGCTGCCCGAGCCGTCCGAGCCGTTCGGCCCGCCGACGAAGGCTCCACTGCCGTTCGCGGTCTCCTGCACGAAGGCAAACCCGCGGGCGGCCGCGTTCGACTGGTTGATGACGAGATTCCCGTCACCGGGCTCGAAGTTCGTTTCGACGTTGTTGCCGCTGATTCCGACGATCACGTTGTCCGTCGCGCCCACGAACCCGCCAGTCACTGGACCGCCGGCGCGGACGAGAAGCAGACCAGGCACGCCACTCACCGTGGGACGGACGCGCGCGTTCGGGTAGTCGGCCATCAGCGTCGACCATGTGCAGAAGTTGGTCTGGTGACAGGGTGGGTTCGTCTGGGTGACGTCGCCGACGATCGGACGGTTCGGAGAGGCACCGCTGGCGGACGAGTACCACGCGGCGCCCGCGTCCATCGTGTCCCAGGTCTGCCACACCTTCGGCGTGACAACGTATGCGGCGGACGGCACGTAGACGAGCCGGCCCTGGTAGGCGGTGGACGAGTCGGTGGAGTCGTAGTCGACGTCGAACTGCAGGTACAGGGTCTCGTTCGGCGACCCCGAGAACGCCTGATACGTCGAGTACTTCAAGTTGGTGAACGTGGAGAGCTGTCTCCCGGTAAAGAGGCCCGTCGCGACGTTCTCACGGCCGGTGCCGTCGATGGTCAGCAGCGCGCTGCCGCGACCGGCCGGAGGAGTGCCCGGCCCGTTCACGTAGTAGCCGCTGCCGTTGGTCCCCTCGTTGAGGAAGAACCAGCCGTTCGACGCCGTCGGTGTGACCACCAGCTTGCATCCGGCCGCGGCTGCGACGAGCGCGACGACCACGCCTACCAAGAGCAACTTGCGCATGAAGAATCCCCCGAGCGACAAGGACGTACGGATCCGTCCGAACTTCCGATGCCGAAGGCCTACACCGCGACGCGTAAGGGCACAAGCGCAGCCAAGGCAACCGCTTGTCCTCGACGACTCCGCCCACAACGAGTAGACAACGCGTTCACCGTTTGCGCCACGGATGTACGGAGCGGAGAACATTGCGCCCTTCACGTCGACCTCGAAGACGTCGGCCCAATTTCTTGGCGCCGGCCGTCGGAGCAAGGGGTCGCCGAGCGATGATCAGAGCGTGAACGAGAGCGCAGCTGCCGATCAGGGTCCGCGGCTGCTCGCGTTGTACGACCGTGCGCTCCCCCAGGTCTACGGATACCTCGCCGCGCGCGTGAACGATCCGTCCGTGGCCGAGGACCTCACGGGGGAAACGTTCCTCGCGGCAGTGCGAGCCGTGCGCGAGCGAAGAGTGCCCGACCTCACGATCGCCTGGCTCGTGACCGTCGCACGCAACAAGCTCGTCGACCACTGGCGCCGGCTCGCGCGCGAGGAACGCAGCCTGCGGCTCGCGAGCGACCCCGAAGCCGACGTGATCGACGACGACATCGACGCGCATTTCGATCGCCTACACGCCCGCGCGGTGCTCGCCGAGCTGGGCGCGCATCACCGGGCCGCGCTCACGCTGCGGTACCTCGATGGCCTGTCGGTCGCCGACGTCGCCGACCACCTCGATCGCACCGTGCACGCGACCGAAGCACTGCTCGTACGCGCCCGCCGCGCGTTCCGAGCGCGCTACGACGAAGGGAGGTGTGATGACTGACCCGTTCGACACGTTGCGCGAGCCGGTCGTGCCGCTCGCACCTCGACCCGCCTTCGCCCGCGAGCTGCGGCGGCGCATCGCCGCGGAGCTCGGACCCGACCCGGAGGAGAACACCATGCCCGTACTCGCGATTCGTGAATACACCCCTGCCCGCTTGCATTCCCTCACGTCCTACCTCGCCACCAGCGACCCGGCACGCGCCAACGAGTGGTACTCGGACGTGTTCGAGGCCGTGCTCCTCGGCGATCCGATCGTCATGCCCGACGGCCGGATCGGACACGCCGAGATGCGAGTCGGCGACACCGTCTTCATGCTCGCGGGCGAGTACCCCGAGGAGCAGCATCTGAGTCCGGAGACACTCGGTGGCAGCACCGTCGGCTTGATGATCCACGTTCCCGATTCCGACGCAACCTACGCGCGTGCGGTCGAGATGGGCGCGACCGCATTGCGGCCCATCGCGGAGTCGTACGGCGCGCGTCGCGGAACGATTCGCGATCCCTTCGGACATCGGTGGTTCGTCCAGACCGCGATCGAGGCCGACGACGTGCCGGTCGAGGACGTCTTCGGCCGTCGCTACGGCGACGTCGGCTACCTCACCTTGCTGGTCGCCGACGGCGAACGCGCGGCGCGCTTCTTCGCCGGCCTGTTCGACTGGCAGCTCGAGCCCGGATACCAGCCCGGCGCGTTCCACATCTCGTCGATCACACCTCCCGCCGGCATCGACAGCCGCCCCGGCAGTCCCGAGGTGCGCCTCTACTTCCGCGTCGACGACATCGAGGCCGCCGCGGCGCGCGTCCGCCAGCTCGGAGGCGACGTGCTGTCGGTCACCGACTACGACTCGGGCGGCAACGCCGAGTGCGTCGACGACCAGGGCCTGCGCTTCGACCTGTTCCGTCCCAAGCCGGGGTACTAACGCTCAGAGGCGTGGGCGTGTCACTGCGATGTGGCTCACTGCGATCTGGAACCTCGCCGCACCCGGCGGTGTATGCAGGGTCACAACATGGATCCACGCAGCGACGCGGAGTTGGTGATCGCCGCCCGAACGGGCGATCTCGACGCGTTCGCAGAGTTGGTCGAGCGCCATCGGGTGCCGGCACTGCGGTTCGCGTACGGGATCGCCGGCAACGAAGCAGAGGATGCAGTGCAGGAGGGATTCGTCAAGGCGTTTCGCAACCTCGGCGGGTTCCGGACCGATGCGGCGTTCAAACCGTGGCTGTTCACGATCGTCGCCAACGAGGCCCGCAACCGTCGTCGCGCGATGTCGCGTCGTAGCAAGCTCGAGTTGCAGGTTCGTGAGCAACCTCGACCCGCCGGCACCGATGTCGAGCACGTGGTCGCACAGCACGATCAACGCCAACGTCTCCTCGACGTGGTGGCGCGCTTACCCGATCGGTATCGCGAGGTGATCGCGCTTCGCTACTTCGCGGAATTGAGCGAGAGCGAGACGGCGGAAGTCTTGTCGTGCCCGTTGGGAACGGTGAAGTCGCGATTGTCGCGAGCGTCGCACCGCTTGCGCGTCGAACTCGGGAGCGAGGTGACGTCGTGACCGAGCTCGACCGCGCGCTCGTCGATCTGGCCGGGCATCTCGATCACCCGACCGGCGACGGCCTCATCGAGGCGGTGCGTCGCCGGATCGCCGGCCCGGTCCTCCTCGCCGAACGTACGCGGAACCGGGCGCGCTCGCTGCTCACGCTCGCGGCGGTGCTCGTGTTGATCGTTGCCGCGGTCGTCACGATCAGCCCCGCGCGACGGGCGATCGCCGACTGGCTGGGTATCGGCGCGGTGGAGATCCGCCGATCCGACCGACCACTGCCGACCGGACCGCCCGAGCTCACCATTCCGGGCGCCTCCGGTTCGTCGGGGCGTGATACTAAGATGGAGCAGCTCGCCGTCGCGCAGAAGTTGGTGGACTTCACGATCGCGACTTCGCACGCTCCCTCCGCCGACGCGCTTTCGGGTGTGCAGGTAGACCGAAGAGTCCGCGGCGGACTGGTGGCGCTCCGATACGAGCGATTCACGCTCGTCGAGATCGCGACGTCCACCAATGGTCCGCCGATCATCGGCAAGCTGCTCGATCCGGCCGCCCGCGCCGAGCCGGTAACCGTCAACGGCCGACCGGGCATGTGGATCACGGGCGCCCATCAGATCGCCTATCTCGACCGATCCGGCAAGTTCGAGACCGACACCGTGCGCCGATCGGGACCGGTCTTGTTGTGGGCCGGCGCAGGAGTCACGTACCGCATCGAAGGGCTCGCCCCCCTGGCCGACGCGCAAACCGTCGCCCGCTCGATTCGCTGACCTGACCCGGGCGAGGATCGGGAACCAAGATTGCCTCGGCGGTGTACGTCGGTCATGGCAGTACGCGCAATCGTCATCGGCGCCGCAGTCGTCGTGCTCACCTTCACCGGCGGATGCGGCTCGGGCGAACGGAACGCGACGCCCGTCGTGAAGGTCGCGAACGCGGCGCCGACAACTGCACCGTTGATGCTCGCCCAATTCGACAAGGGCGTCGGCGCGGTGTCGACCGAGTCGTCCGCGCCGACCTGGTTCGAGCCCGGGGCTGTTGCGGCACTCGACGGATCGGCCATCTTCTCGATTCGACACGACGACACCGCGGGCTCCGACCGCCTGGCTCGCATCGATCCGAGGCGCGGCGGAGTTTCGGCGACGTGGCCGTTGCGTAGCGGTCTGTCGATCGACGCGGTAGCTCCTGCCGGCCAGTGGGTTGCCCTTACCGACCGCCGGCCCGGATACGGAAGTCAAGGCCGCGCCTCCACCGAGGTTGTGGTCTTCGACCCCCGGGCCGGTGCCGAAGTGCATCGCCGCGCGCTCACCGGTGACGTGCAGCCCGAAGCCTTCTCCGTCGACGGGGCACGGATGTTCGCGCTCGACTACCGCGGCGACCATTACCGGGTGCAGACGATCGAGCTTCGCACCGGTCTCCGCTACGACACGAGCGATCGAAACAAAGTCGTCGCCGCCGAGGACATGCGCGGTCGGGCGGTGCACGGCGTCATGAGCGCCGATCGCACGCTGCTCGCGACGCTCTACCGCAATCCCGGCGACGCCGATGAGCCGGCGTTCGTGCACGTTCTCGACCTGGAGAATGGTTGGTCGTACTGCGCGGATCTTCCGGCGCCGTTCGGTACCGGGCCGCCGGGAACAGACGCGATCGAGCTGACGCCCGGCGACACGGTCATCGTCGCGGCGACCCCGGCGCAACGTCTCGCCGAGATTCACATCGTCGCGGTTCACACGCCGGGCACCTCACCGGTGCCGGTGACCTTCCGCGCCGGCACCATCCCGCCGCCGAGCTCCGCGTTCGCATCGATGCCCGGCTTCGGGTACGTGATCGCCACGCTCCCCGCGTAACCGCGGGCGAAGCTCCACGACGCGTCGTCAGTACCCTTCCAGTGTGGCAATCACCGGTATGGCGAACCTCGCGGTCAAGGTGGCCGACCTCGACGCCGCGTGCGCGTTCTATGTCGCCGCCGGCGCCGAGGTGCGCGACCGCATGCAATGGAACAACGGCGAACGCGCCGACGTGTTTCTCGGACCGGTGATGATCACGCTGTTCACCCGGGCGATCTACGAGGACCGCGTCGAGCTGCCCGCCGAAGGCTTCCTCCACCCCGCGCTCTTCACCGACGACCTCGACGCGGAGCTGGAGGGCCACACGGTCGTATGGGGTCCCGCAGTCGTCGAAGGCACGTTCGGAAAACGCCGCATCGCGTTCGTCGACGCGCCGGGCGGCATCCGCCTCGAATTCATGGAACGGATCGAGTAAGTCCCACGACGGTCGGGACCGTGTCACGGCGACGGGGAAATGGAGATCTCCCGGGCTTCCGGCCCCTCGATCCGCACCCCCGAGAACACGCCGTGATGCTGCGCCCGCGCGACCAACCACGCGGCGAGCAGTCGTGCCGACGCGTCGCGGAAGTGCACCCCGTCGGGGCGCAGCACGATGTCGCCGACGTGCGCGTCGCAGTCCGTATCCATCCGCGGGCAGATCCACGTGAAGAGATCCGCAATCACCGCGCGCGGTTCTGTCGCCGCGACCCGCCGGACGATCGCGTTGTGACAGTCGTTGTGGTGGAACCACGTGAGCGACTTGTAAGGAAGCCCGGCATACGCAGTCGTCGTGACGACCACGCGCGCGCCGTTCGACGCCAGCAAACGGATCTGCTGGTGCAGTTCGTGCTCGAGAACCTGGTCGTACGCCGGCTCGCAGGGCGCGGTCCAGTGCCCGTCGATCTCGTGTTCGGCGTCGGTGGGCTCCGAGACGAGCATCACGACGACGTCGGGCCGGAACGCTGACACGGCGTACGCCCAGTTGTCGAGACAGACCCGCGCCTGACCGGAGTACGTGTCGCCGCTCGGAAATCTCGAGCGCGTTTCCTCGGGAAGGACGCGGCAGCCGATGGAGCCGAGGTTGAGCACGTCGAGAGGCGGCGTCGTGTGCAGCTCTTTGAATCCCTCGTCGCCGCTGTACAACGCGATCGAGTTGCCGACCACGAGCACCCGCGGCACGAGCGGCGCGAGCACCCGCGGTTTCTGCCCGGGGCGCGCCGGGGGCGCCGGCAGGCGCGGGATCGAACGACGGATCTGATCGGCCACGATGACCCGGGGCGCCGGCGCACTCGCGGTCGTGACCACGACCGCGGCG
>JALYLU010000220.1 GCA_030774075.1 Actinomycetota bacterium
GCGTCCAGCTCGATCTCGACGACAAGAGTGCCGAGCCACTCGCCGGGCACTCGCCAGAAGACGTAGGCGTCAGCGGCAACGTAGGCGCGGCCGAGCAGATCGAGCTCGTCCGCCGGGAGGAGCCCTGCCTCCTCGATTCGCCGCGCGAGCCGGCCCGTACCGTCGCGCCAACGGCGGTCGGTGAGCAACAACATCGCGGTGACAACCGACGTCGACGGCTCCGTCTCGTGATGCTTTTCGAGCAGGTACATCGGGACCGTCGCATCGGACTCACGGCGAAACGGCTCCCGCAGCACCAACAGCTGATGTAGGGCGTCGGCGTTCCCCGCCGAAAGGAGCAGCACGAACTCCTCCTGAACAAGATCGACGTCGAAGCCGCGTCGCAATCCCACGTCGTGATTCTGGCCGATTCGTGCCGGCAATGGTGGTCTTCGGAGATCGTGGCTCTCCGAAGCGCTCATGCGCATGCGTGTTCTGGTGCGGTCTCGGGTGGAGCGGTATCGCGGCGCCCGACCACCGAAGCGCCCTCGATGCCCAAATTCCTCTCCGGCACCACCGAATCAACGCTCCTTGGGCGATTTCGCCTCGGAAGACTTCGCGCGGATCGCAACGTGATCAACGGCGCCCTTCACCGGGTTCAGGATGCAGCACGACCTCGCCGCTCCGTGACCTCGACATCAACATCGCAGCCAAGCAGATACAGGAGAGCCATCAGTTGTCGCAGAGACTTCGCGTAGTTCGTCGGATCCAGGAGGCGGTAGAGCTGAGTTGGAGACGTCCCAAGCGATCGCGCGACCTCACGAGTCGAGAGCCCGGAACTCTCAAAGCGTGTTCGCGCCGCCTGAGTCAGCCCGTACAGAACGAGATCAGCCATGTACGACGGATCCTCGTTGTACTCGAGGACGGCATCGATGTGCACGCTGCCCTCGGCACCCGAAGCCAGCCGAAACGTAAAAGCTTCACGACCGAGCTCCGGATCCACGAATGCCTCCGCAACTCGATCGCCGACAGATGGAGCCGGGTCGGCCTTGGCGTACGGGAAAACGAAGTTCTGTCGCCGCGTTCGAACCTCGAAGACGTGCCTGCGATTGTTGGCCGCCACGCCCAGGATCTTCAAAGCAATCCCTCCTTAACAAGTTCGCTCAGGAGTCGGCGGATACGCGCCGACGCCTGACCTTTCATCGGCTGCCAGTTGTCGAGATCCCACTTCACGACAAGCATCCCGTCTCGATACACGTGCACGTGCCGCGGGCCGTGGTCGCCCATCCACGCAAGGAAGATGAAGCCACCACGCCTGATCTTCGGCATCGCAATATGTTACCGCAGCCGGTAACATATTGGCAAGGGGCCAGATCTACGAGAGAACATGCGTCACATCACACGGACAGACTCAAGATGTGGCCCGCACGTCCTTTGCCCCTCAAACGGACAAGGGCGTCGATAGCATCGCTACCGCTTGCAGGACTCGGTCGACCAGCTCATCGGCGACGTGATCGTCGACGCGTACGGAGACGACGAGCAGCTCTTGGTGTTCTGTCAATGGTTCAACGACACTGGGAAGTTTCCGTTCACCTCGCGAGTGGTCGGCGTCGAGGTCCAGGTGATCGCGATCGACTACCGCGGCGACGACCGGCGCGGGCTCCCGGCCGTGTGTTTGAGGAACGGCGAACGGCACTCCGTGTCGCTCCTGGACATCGCCCCGGCCGACACGACCGGCCCAGATACCCGGCGACTCATCGACGCCTACTGTCGGTGGGCGCACGCCCAGCCGCTTCACTCCGCCAACACCTGAATGCCCTCGCTTCGCCTCGTCGCGTCGCGACCCCCAATCTGGACGCGCTCCTCGACGCCGACCCGCGACACGTGGCCGTATCACGACCACCGAACAAACCTTTCGCCGATCGGAATCCACACCCGCCCCTGACCGTCCGCTGCGCACAGAAAGTACGCCGCCTACCCGTATATCAAGCGTTCTGTGACAGTGGCTGGCCGGGATACCGGATGCACGTTCTGGGATACCCGCGTGGGCTCCATCGGAGCACCGTGCGGCTGGCGAGGCACGCGGCTTACGGTTGGGAGGTGCCGGCGGGAATGGTGCTTCGTTGACGACCGAGAACGTGGCGGTCCTGTTCACTGACATGGTGGGTTCGACCGCGTTGTCGTCGAGCCTGGCTGCCGACGCGGCGGACGAACTGCGCCGCGAGCATTTCTCGATCTTGCGTCAGGCGGTCGCCGCGGCGGGCGGCACCGAGGTCAAGAACCTGGGCGACGGCCTGATGGTCGTGTTCGCCTCTGCGTCGGGCGCGTTGTCGTGCGCGGTCGCGATGCAACAGGGCGTCGATCGTGACAACCGGAACCGCGAGCAAGCGGTCGGTTTGCGGGTCGGGCTGAGCGGAGGTGAGGTGAGCAATGAGGACGACGACTACTTCGGCGATCCGGTCGTTGAGGCTGCCCGCCTCTGCGCCACGTGCGAGAGCGGACAAGTCCTCGCGGCCGACATCGTGCGATTGACTGCCGGTCGGCGCAGTCGCCACGTTTGCCGCCCGCTCGGGGAACTCACGTTGAAGGGCTTGCCTGATCCGGTTGCGACAGTCGAGGTCGCATGGGAACCCCTCGGCGGGAGTGTTACCGATGGCATCCCGTTGCCGGGCCGCTTGGTCGGGCGTCCCCGATCGGGTGTGGTCGGCCGGGAGGCTCAGACCGCGTCGATGTTGGATGCATACAAACGGGTCGCCGCGGGTGAGCGACGCGAGGTGTTGCTCGTGTCGGGTGAGGCCGGGCTCGGCAAGACCACGCTGGTGGCCGAGACGGCTCGTGCCGCGTTCGATGGCGGGGCGTGTGTGTTGTTCGGGCATTGCGAGGAGGATCTCGCCACCCCCTACCAACTGTTCGCCGAGGCGCTCAGCCACTACGTGACCCACGCGCCTGAAGATCAGCTTGTCGCGCATGTCAGCGAGCATGGGTCTGAGCTGGCTCGGTTGGTTCCGGCATTGGCGAGCAGAATCCTGGACCTGCCGCCGTCAAGAGCGACCGATGCCGATACCGAGCGGTTCTTGCTCTTCGCGGCGGTCGTCGGGCTGTTGGTGATGGTTTCGCAGCACCAGCCGCTCGTGCTGGTGTTGGATGACCTGCAGTGGGCGGACAAGGCGAGCTTGCAACTCCTACGTCACGTGATCGCGACCGACCAATCGCTGCGGGTGCTGGTGTTGGGGACCTACCGCGACAGCGAGTTGTCGCGCGTGCATCCGTTGCTCGAGACGCTTGCTGTCCTGCATCGCGAGCGAGGTGTCGCGCGCATCGAGTTGACCGGGCTCGATGACACGGGTGTGGTCGCCCTGATGGAAGCGGCAGCTGGGCACACGCTCGATGACGCCACGGTGGGTCTCGCCCACGCCGTGTATCGCGAGACCGACGGGAACCCATTCTTCGTGAGCGAGGTCCTGCGCCACTTGACCGAGACCGGTGCCGTCCACCAAGGCGCGAACGGCCGATGGTTGACCGACGACTCGTTCGAGCAGATCGCGTTGCCCGACAGCGTGCGCGAGGTGATCGGCGTGCGCGTTGGGCGACTCGGACAAGACGCCGAGCGGACCCTCTCGGTCGCGGCGGTAATTGGCCGCGACTTCGACCTTGATGTGTTGTCGCGCGCCACCAACACGTCACTCGACGACGTGCTCGACATCCTCGATGCTGCGGCGGCGGTCACGTTGGTGAGGGAACTTGCGGACGCTCCGGGTCACTACAACTTCGCGCACGCGCTCATCCAACACACGCTCTACGAAGACCTAGGCCTCACCCGTCGGGCACGAGCGCACAGGCAGGTGGCCGAGGCGTTGGAGGACCTGTGCGGCGACCGGCCCGGAACGCGCGTCGGTGAATTGGCCCGACACTGGTTCAATGCCGCGCAACCGATCGATCTGGCCAAGGCCATCAGCTACTCGCGCCAGGCCGCCGACGCCGCGCTCGCCGCGCTCGCTCCTGCCGACGCGCTTCGCTACTACGCGCAAGCCCTCGACCTTGCCGCGCAGACCGACCACGCCGACTCGATCCTCGAACTCGACTTAGTCATCGGCCTCGGCACTGCCCAACGCCAAACCGGGGATCCGGCCTATCGCGGCACCCTTCTCGACGCGGCGCGCCAGGCGGCTTATCTCGGCGACACGGACCGGCTCGTGGCCGCCGCTCTTGCTAACAACCGGGGCTTCTTCAGCGCCGCCGGGTCGATCGACACCGACAAGGTCGAGATACTGGAGATGGCCCTCGACCGGCTCCCCGCCGACCACACCGACCGGGCACTCGTGCTGGCAACGCTGTGTTCGGAACTCACGTGGGCCAGTCCACTCGAACGCCGCCGCGCGCTGGCCGACGAGGCCCTTGCCATCGCCGCATCCTCCGGTGACGACGCCATCATCGTTCGGGTCATGTACCAGGTGCAGCCCGCGCTCCGGGTGCCAGCCTTGCTCGACGAGTCTTTGGCCCGGATCGCCGACACGCTGGAGCGCGCTGAGCGCGTCGGCGATCCTCTCCTGCTGTACTTCACGGCCAGCGAGCGCGCATCGCACGCCGGCCGCGCCGGCGACATCGACGAGCTGAGCCGCTGCCTCGAGATCGCCCGATGCCTCGCCGAGCGACTCGACGAGCCGACGCTGAAATGGAATGATCGGGCCATGCGCGCGACGGCCGCGCTGATCGCCGGAGACACCGATCGGGCCGAGCAGCTGGCGACCGAGGGATTTCAGATCGGCGCCGGCAGCGGCAACCCCGACGCGGCGGCCGCCTTCGCCATACAACGCATGGCCGTGAGCTTCCAGCGCGGAACCATGGGCGACCTCATCTCATTGATCGAGGAGGCCGCCGCGGAGAATCCCGGCATCCCCGCCTTCACTGCGGCGCTCGCGCTCGCCCACGCCGAGGGAAATCGCGCCGACGGCGCGCGTCACCTGTTGGAGGAGTTCGCGGCGACGGACTTCGATCTCCCCGCGGACATGCTCTGGCTCATCGGGATGGTCCATTACGCGGAGGCGGCCGTCGCGTGCCGAGACCCCGGCTACGCAGCGGCACTCTTGGATCGGCTCGCCCCGTGGGCCGATCAGTTGTCGTTCGACGACATCATTAGTGAAGGTCCGGTCAGCCACTACGTCGGCGAACTCGTCGCTGTTCTCGGTCGTTACGACGACGCGGACGCGTACTTCTCCCGAGCTGCCGCCTTCAACGAGCGAGCAAACGCCACGTTCTTTGGCGCCCGAACCAACCTTTCATGGGGGAGGATGCTGGCCGAACGCAACGCTCCAGGCGATGCCGAGAAGGCGCGGGACCTTCTCACCAAAGCGCAGACCTCTGCAGCGGCCCAGGGCTACGCGAACGTCGAACGACGCGCCGCCGAAGCACTGCAACGCCTCGGCTGACCGCGAGTCGATCAGTCCGAGGTGGGTCCCATAACACGCGCCGAAGACGGCCCTGCGTGTATCCCCAACGTGCGGTACCGGGATACCCAAGATTTCACGCTCGAACTCCGCCTGTCTATGTCTATTGACTTGATCTGTCTAGCAGCTAGACTTTGGCTCTGCGAAGCCGATCAAAGTCAAGGAGTTGCTGAAGATCCTGCGGCAGCACGCTGCGAGGAAGTCCGCCAAGAAGGCTCGCACCTGATCGTGCGGTGCGGCAAGTGCACGGCTGTGCTCGTGATCCACGGCAAGGAAGTCGCACCGGGGACGTTTCGCAACATCCGGGAACGCTCGAACCCTGTTTGGGGAAGGGATGGATCAAGTGAAGACGTACACCGTGCTCGCGGAGCGAGACGAGGCCGGATGGTGGGCAGTGCGCGTGCTCGAGGTTCCCGGAGTTCTCACGCAGGCACGCCGGCTCGACCAAGTCGAGAAGTTCGCACGGGAAGCGATCGACCTTGCCGTCAGCGTTGGCCATGCCCCCAAAGGTAAGTACGCCGTGCAGATCGACCCGCGCGTTCCGGGGCTTGGTGACGATCTCGCTGCTGTGCGTGCTGTCCGAGTTGATGCCGAACGACTGCAGACCGAGGCAGCCGAACGTACGCGCGTCATCGCTCGTCGACTGGCTCAGCGAGGACTGACTGTCCGAGACATCGGGGCAGCCCTGGGGGTCTCACACCAGCGCGCCGCGCAACTCGTGGGCAAGGGATCGGCGTCGACATCCAAGGCTGCAGCGAAGAAGACCGCGAGACGCGCCAAGGTCCGCCCCACGAAGCGGCGGGTCCCAGCTTCGTGAACGGTTGATCGCCAACGAACCTGACGCCGGTGTCATCGCGCGTCCATCGCGCGGACGCAGTCACTCGGGCTCGTTCGCTCTTGTTCGTCCTACTCGCTGACTTGCGCTTTCTGCTCGACGATGTTCGCCAGTAGTCGCTCGGTGGGATTCCCAAGCTGAGAACGCGGGTTCGATTCCCGTCGCCCGCTCTCCCAAGCGCTGTCCACATCAAGTCGAAGTCGCGGTCGGCGCCGAGGCACGGAGTTACGGGGTCATCATCCGACCTGGGGACTCGCACACGAGGTTTCCTACGCCGCGGGGTCTCGTCGCGTCAGCTTGCGACGCCGCCTTCGAAGCACGCGCCGATCGTCCGTTGAACCCGAGGTGCGTTGATCTTTCTCCGGGCGAGCGCGAAGTCGAGACACTGCAATCGGCACCGCAGCCGGTCGTGACGTGCGGGTCACGCAGTCGTGACACGGGGCCGACGACCGTGGTTTCGACATCCTCGCACCGAGCGAGATCCCGAAAGCTCCGAAGGTCTTGTTGACATGACAGTCACACTCCCGAACGTCGACGACGCAAGCAACACCAAACTCCAGAGTCCGATTGCCGCATGTGTCGCTTACCGAAACGATCTCGTCGAAGAGGCGATCCCTCTGGCCAAGTTGATCGTCGGTGTGTACTGCAGGGACCACGGAACCTTCCGGCTTCGGGAAGAGATCGAGGCCGAGGCGCTGGCCGGACTGTTGGACCTCGCCGTTACCTACCGGCCGGCTTCGCCGTGGCTCAAATACGTGAAGCCCAATCTGAAATTTCGCATCATCGATGCGATGCGGAGACGGTCGGGCCGACCGAGTGGGAAGAACTACGAGCGCCGGTCGAACATCAACAACACCGCCGTGCTCGACCTTCGGCTCGACACGATCGGCGAAGGTGATCCCGCGTTCGCCGAGATCGAAGTGGCCGACGCATTCGCGTTCGTGACCGCGCGAATGCCGGAGCGTACGAGGTGGATCATCTCGCGGCGCATGGCCGGCGCGAAGCTGGACCAGATCGGCACGGAGCTCGGGATCTCGGAGTCGCGAGTGAGCCAGATCCTGGTCGGGATCCGCCCGGAGTTGGAGCACGCGTTGGCGGGTCAATGAAGAGGCACCGCGAGGCGGGGATGATCATCGCGTCGAATGGCCGATCGGTCCTCGACCGAACTGCTCTGCGGTCAAAGCGTCGATGCGCAGTTCGCTTTCCATGTCGCAGAGCCGAAGCAGCATCGCGCACGCGTGTGACGGGTTGCGGATCACGAGCGTGTGACCCCGCCGCACGGCGTACTTGGTCGCGTCGACGAGGACGTGATATCCGGCCGAGTCCATGAACGTGACGCCCGAACAATCGACGCTCACGAGCTCATCGTCCGTGCTGTCGATCGTGTCGTAAATCTCGGCGCCGAAGGCCGCGGCCGACGCCCTGTCGATATCCCCGATTGACGTACAGGTTCCCAACATTCCCTGCCCCTTCGTGAGGGGCGAAAAAGCCAAGGTCCGGGGCTCGCTCGCGCAACGCAGCGTTACGGCCCGAACCTACACCCGGTCGGAGCGGGGCGCCCGGGAACGACCGCAATTCCCCAGACCTGACCTGTGGACCTCTCTGCGTTCGACCGGCGTTGTTACTAGTTCGTCGCGGCGTCGTCTCGCGAGACCCGTGATCGCCAGACCGCCGACG
>JALYLU010000221.1:0-3704 GCA_030774075.1 Actinomycetota bacterium
ACAAGCTCGCCGGCGCGCTCGCACCCAACGACACGCACACCATCACCACCGAGCAAGCCGCTTGACCACCATGAGAAAATAGAGATCAAGGTCCGCCCCGAAGTTCAACGGAAAGCCGGACATCCTCATCTTGTCTTCGGCGGTCGGTTGCTTGTCTGGGCGCGCTGCATCGAGCGCTTGGGATGGCGGAAGCTCGATATCACCGGTCACGCGGTCTCCTTCAGCAACTCGGCGCAGGCTGCGTCAGGAGAGCCTGGCGCGTGCTCATGATGCCGGTCGGGGAAGCCCCGGTCGAGAATCGATCCCACCAGACGATGACGAGGATAACCACGATCCGGAGAAGTGACGGATAGGTCCTCGCGTGGATGGATGCGTACTTCGACGTGTTCGCTACCCCTCGGCGTCCCCGATGAACGTGTGGCAGTGGCCGTCATCGAGTGCGGTCGAGGAAGCGTGAGACCCATTCGGGATCGCACACGCCGCGCGGCTGATGGCGGATGCACGCGCTCGAAGTGGTTAGTACTTGACGTTGGCCCAAGGGTGGGTTCTTATGGCCCCGGCGCACGGCGATGCGGAGGTCCTGCGTGAACAAGAGCGAACTCATCGAAGCAATGGCGAGCGCTTCGAATCTCAGTAAGACGGACGCGGAGAGCGCGTTGAACGCGTTCATCGGGTCCGTGCAGTCGGCTATAGCGGACGGCGACAAGGTAGCGCTTCCGGGGTTCGGGACGTTCGCGCCGTCTGCCCGCCAGGCGCGGAGCGGGGTGAACCCTCAGACTCGTGAGCCCATCCAGATCGCAGCATCCAAGTCGGTGAAGTTCACCGTGGGCTCCGAGTTCAAGAAGCGCGTCAACTCGTAGCGCCAACCGCTCATAGCGCGTAGGGCGCGAGGTTCACCTCCCTCGCGTACCGAGTGAGACCGAAGTTCGAACTTCCCTTGAGTGAGCGCTCACGGAGAAAGGTTGTGCCCGTGCCCCCTTCCAAGAAGGCCACGAAGAAGAAAACTGCGAAGAAGGCAACGCGGAAGAAAACCGCCACGAAGGCGGCCAAGAAGACAGCGACGAAGAAGGCAACGCGGAAGAAAGCCGCCAAGAAGGCAACGACGAAGAAGGCAACGACGAAGAAGGCAACGCGGAAGAAAGCCGCCAAGAAGGCAACGACGAAGAAGACAACGCGGAAGAAAGTCGCCAAGAAGGGCGGCTGAGCCGGAGCACGGCCGAGTCGAAAGAGTCCGGGTCGAGCGATCCGGGCTCTTTCACGTTTTTACGCGATCCGCAACTCTGTCGCCGTCGTGCGACACTCATCAGTGTGCATCTGGCCGCCGAACGCGGAACCTCTGCGTTCATGTGCGTCCGGTCGCTCGGAACCCATCTCATACCCCGACTTTGGAGCGGCAACGGACGATCGTCTGGTGCTCAGGGTTCGTAATGACAGAACGCCTCGATCCTGAATTCGAACGGATCGCTCCAAAACGCCGCGAAGTACGGCTGCGGATGTTGCGGGAACTCCTGCGGGAAATGCACGGAGACACTCCCGAGGCACATGGCGATTTCGTACGCGTCACGGACAGCTTGACGAGTCGGCACCACAAACGCCAGATGCTGCAAGCCTGTCCGGCTCACCCCGTAGGGTTCGGGGTCGCGCCGGATTGAAGAAGATGTACGTTCCGGGCTTCGCGCCTGAGGGCGCGCGTCTCTCGCTCGCTCAGGAGCATGACTTGTAATGACGGATCCGATGGTCGTGCTCGGTCGTCTCGACCTCGACGCCCGGCGTCTGTTCATCGCGATCAACGTCAGGCATGATCGACAGCGCCCAAGAGCACATCGAGTTGGACTGCTCACAGGTCGATGCACTCGACGAGGGGACGTTGGGCATGCTCGTGATGGTCGCGCGCAATGCCCAACGACGCTGGCAACGTGTCGTCCTCGACATGCCGTCGAACCAGGTAGTCGCGACCTCGACGATGCAGGCGTGAGCCACATGTTCGCGTGGTCGGTCTGAACTGCCACTCCGCGCCAAAGGACTCACCCCGTCGAAGACGCGATTGCCCAAGCCGATACGGCGCGGGTTGATGCGATCTGGTGCCGGTCGTTCAGGTGCGCGCGCGATCCTCGATCGGCGGACCGTCAACGTGCTTGAACGACGGGCGCGAGGACCGCACGGACAAACTCTCAGAAGCGTTACGAGAGAAGTGGGAGGGACTCCGGTGCGGAGCGCGTTCGTGAGCGGAAATGTGGGGAGCTTCGGGTGGCATTGTCGGAACTGCTCGGGTTTGGGGTCGATCGGCCGATCAGGAGGTTGAAGCGAGAGGCGGCGACAATGGCTGACGACAAGCTGCTCACACCGGCGGAGGTTGCGCGGATGTTTCGCGTGAATCCGAAGACGGTGACCCGTTGGGCTCGTAGCGGCAAGATCAGCCGGGACGTTGGGTGGCCATCGTCGGTATTACCTGTCTGAGATCGAGCGTGCGATCGAAGCTGGCGACGCTGACGATCGCGAGAGTTTCGGTAAGGCGTAAGAGGAGTCGAGCGGCGGCCCGGGACGAGAGCGCCACGGGTATCGACCTGCGGGTGAGTCCGGACTGCCCGCGCTGCACCCCATTTGCCGCGTGCTTTACCCCACGGCCGGTTCGCGGCTCAGACCATCCCGCTTAGGTCGCAATCCTGGCACAGGAATTTCAGCGACAGTTCCCCGTCGCCATACCCGTGCACTCTCTCAAGATCCGGGTCCGCGTGAAGAAACCCGGCCTCAACACTCCGGACACTGCTTGGGCCAGAACGGCACGCACGCTTCGCAGGTGTCGTCGAGCGAGTGAACGTGAACGTGCTCAGGGCCGTTGGTTGTCACACGGAACACGTCGCTCATGGACGGGAGCCTACGACCGCGGACTTCACGTGTCCCCGCGTTGACCCCCGAATCTCCTGGCGTCAAGAGCTAAGTCAGGTGACCGAAGCCGGGCCGTTTGTCCTCACGCTTGGACTGCTTGTCGACGCGCTTATTCTTCAACGACTTGCTCGGCCTTCGCCAGATGCGGCGCGCAACGCTCGAACCATCCGCTCGTGATTTTTGACGCCGAACGCCGTCGTGTCACGACCGGCGTGCGAGGTCGGCACATGCCATCCACGCAGGCGCGCACGTAGCGTTCGACCGTGCGCGGGAACGTGGAGGATCACGCGCCGACCCTACCTGGCCGTTGTGCGTATCGTCACATGGGATCTGTGACCGGGCGACGCGTACGATGCTGGAGGACGTGATGCTGGAGGACGTGAGGACGGGCGATCGGCTGGGCTCCTGGGCTCGGCGGCGGGAACTCGCGAGCGACCGACGTGCAGGACAGGCCGCACGCACGGAGGCCCTGCGTCGATAGAAGAGTCCAGCTTGTGCGCCGAGCAGCATGAGCGCCCGACACAACGACGTTGAAAACCTTGGCGCGTGGGAAACGTCGCGTGCAGAATCGGCGGGTACGGTCACCTCGACTGGAGGGTTGTGATGTACGCACACGCCGGAGATACGATCGTCGTTGACGCACGCAAAACCGGACAACTTCCGCGCGAGGGTGAGATCCTCGAAGTCATCGAGCGTACTGGGATCGTCTGCTATCGGGTGCGATGGGTCGACGCCCACGAATCGATCTACTTCCCCAGCACCGACGCGCGCATCGTCGCACGCGAACGACCCCGCGCCCGACAACAACATTGAGCGAA
>JALYLU010000221.1:3714-7907 GCA_030774075.1 Actinomycetota bacterium
ATCCTCAACGATCGCGTCGATGACGACTTGTCCAGGCTCGCTGATTTTTCACGTTGACGGCAGGGTCGCGGGCTGCTCAGAAGAATCACGAAATGCCGGACTACCGGGGTAGAACGCCCCTCCCTCATTACGGTGTCCTCCGTCCGCTGCGATCCTCCAACGAAAGGAACACGCGTATGTCGAGATACCGAGTCACACTTCGGCGCACCTCCGTCGAGATCGTCACCGCCGACAACCCTTACCAAGCGGCTATCGTCGCTTCCGATCTTCTCGGTGGGAGGGTTGAGATCGCGGATATACGACCTGCGGTCGGGCGCGCTCCATCAACCACCCGCAAGATGGCGGCGAACAAGACCGCCAAGAAGGTCGCGAAGAAGCGTCGGCCCATGTCGCCCGAGGCACGCGCGAAGCTCGCCCAGAACCTCGTAAAGGCTCGCGCCGCACGGGCACGGAACGTAAAGGCCGCAAAAAAGTCGGCGAGGAAGAGTCCCGTGAAGAAGCGGTCGACCAAGCGCGCCTGATCGCGCTCGACGTCCAGTATCTCACCGCTCGGGAAGGAACTGTCGGGGCGTTCTGATCGGCGGGTTGCGATGACGGCAACGATGTGTGTTGCCAGTCGCTGCGGAACGAGACGATGAGTTACTCGATGGCCGGGCGTCTGGTTCGCGGAGGCGGTGCGCCGTACCAGCGAATCCAGCTAACGACCGATGGCTTCGGCGCATACCGCCCGGTGGTCGACGCCCTCTGGCGCAACGGGATCGACTACGCGCAGATCGTCAAGGAGTACGGGACCCAAACCCGGACGAGGTGCGCCGCTATTCACCCATGACCTGCAAGACGCTGGAGAAGCGCGTGTTGGGCCGGGCATCCCGACGAGGCCTTGGTGTCTACGTCCGGCGTCGAGCGCCAGAACCTCTCGATGCGGATGGGCGTGCGCCGCGTCACGCGGCTGACTAGCGGGTTCTCCAAGAAGGTCGAGAACTACGCAGACGCCGCGTGCCTGTTCGACATGCGTTACAACTTCGCTCGCCCGCATCAGACGCTCACGAAGCGGTACGGACGGCCCACCGCGCCCGCGATGGCGGCCAGTGTCGCCAACTACCCGTGGTCGTTTACACAGATCCCCGAGCTATCGACTGAGCCTCCGGTGTTGTACCGTTCGTGACGTGGCGGGCTGGGACCCGGGTGACGAGAGGCTCACCGTCGCGGCGCATCAAGCGGCGGGGATCGTCGCCGAGCAAGCCCATTGCGACATCCGCGCAGCGTTCCGGCTGTTGTTCGCCGCGTCTGCTGCAAAGGGCCGCCGCGTAACCGACACGGCGCTCGACGTGATCGACGGCATCATCCACTTCGTCAAAGATGCCGGAACCTCAGACTGACCCACTACCCCCCGTTTGAAACTGACCCACTACCGAGTTTCCGGCACCCACAGGCATCGTGATCGAATGTACCAACGCTCCGTTTCAGCGTTTGATCCTGACGAATCGACGATCCCGACACGGTCGCGCGGGCGTTGAACGCTGGCACGTCTCCAACCTGACGCTCGCCGGTCGGGTATCCGTCCTTCGACCCAGTAGTCGGTGGCGTGTCGGGAACGTCGGGAGGGAAGCCGATGCCCCACATCGACAACACGTCGTCGAGGTCCGACGCATCATCGCCGACAATGACCCCGATGCCCCGGGACTTCGAGGCTGTTGCGCCCGACCATCACCAGCACGCCGTGGTCGTCGGCTTCGATCTCGACCGAGTACTCGACCTCAGGTCGTAGCGGCCCCGGCGGGTAGGCCCACAACCAGGGCATCAGCCAATTGTGGCGCGCGAGCAGTCGCGGCCGCGTAGCCCTCGCTATTCGCCGTGCCTGGCCATCCTCCACGCTCAGATGACCGACGTCACTTGCCCGAAAGCGCACGTCCCCACCAAGCGTGCGGACCGCTGACAACTTCCCGGCCCTTGCCTACACGGTCACCGTCTTGACGTTGAAACTGAGCATCCGGGCCACGTCGGCCGGGGTAAGGAGTTCGTCCCGTTCGTTCATCTCCACCCCCGCGACCATTGCGCATCGACGAACATACCGTTGAACGGTGAGCGTCGCCAGCGCGTTCTTTCCGCGGCCCAGACATGACTGGGTCGGGTCGCGTCGCGTCGGGCTTGACCGCAAGCGCACAATCATGCGTATGACGCCAGAGCGAAAGCGTCCCGACCCACGCGCGACGGAGCGTGACTCGTCGCCGGAGGTCCGCGACGAACGGGTGGGCCTGCGGGCCAAGAAGCCCGAAAGCCTGCTACGAAAGCTGCTTCGGTCCCCGCCGCGGCGCTCCGGCGGCGATCCCGGGTGACTCGTCCTGCGTGTACGTAAAGGGTGCCACCTTGTGGGTGCCGGCCAACGACTCGTCGCCGACGAGGACGCGGTGATCTCGCGCGTGTAGTCGCGCGGCATGACAGGGGCAGCACCGCGAGTTGGTGGCGCAGGGCGAGGATCTCGACATCTTTGGAAGCTCGCGGCGACCGCGTAGCACCAACAGGTCGATCACGAGCAGGACCAGACGGTAGAAACGCGCCACGCCTTGATCCTCGCAGCGCTCAAACCACGCTGATCACGCGAGGCCGAAACCCATGGTCAACGCGCCGGACGAGTTTCAGGCACCCACAAGTTCAGACACCAAGCAGCAATCGACGTGATCCCGTTTTCGGCACCCACACGTGCGCGTGGCTTCGGCGTTGGCTTGCTTGGCTCGCTCGCGCTCATGCTCGCGGTGGTTCCTCGGGTGAGCATCGGCGGGGCTCACGGACCGACGGGATGTGGGGCGTTGCGCCGCGACGGTTGCGGAGCGTCCACGTCCGGCGGGACAGGTTCCGCAGCCTCGTAGTACAGCGGGCTTCCGGTCTGAGGATCGTGATAGACGCTTCCGGTGCGGTGCGCGAGCAGCACACCGGAGTTCGCGGCAACAAGCCAATCGTGCGAGTCGTGCGCCCACAGCCTGCCGTCGCTCACCAACAGGAAGTCTCGACGCGTCAAGGCGTAGGCGAAGAACTCATCGTCGGAAACACGATACAAGCATCGCATCATCGCCTCCGGGCTTGGACAACGAGCCGACGACGCCGAGCAGCTGGTTGGTCTTAGATCGAGATCGGGACCGTGACGTTCGCGATCAGGACCGTGCGACACTTATGCCACGCGATTCGCGGGGTGCCTGTTGCGCGTTACCTGTTAGGGGATACCGCTGTGGCGGTGTTGGGTGTGGCGGCGATGTCGCGCTCCGGCGTTGCGATTACCGCTGCGTCTCGCCGTTACTCGGCGTGTAGTGCCGGGACGGCTTGGGCACGGGTTGTGACGGCGTCTGTCGCCGCGGCCATTTCGAGCGTCCATTCGGGCCGAGTCAACCGCTCCGAGCACATTGCGTCGGCCCCGCCGATGAGCACAGCGGCGGGTTCGTCTACGGCCTGCTCCTCAACTTGTCGCTTCTGCCGTTTACGCGCGGCGCACGGACACGGCTGTCGTTCGTTCCGGGCGCTTCGCAGACACGGTGCTTCCATTGCGTGGCTCGATCCGGTCGCTTGTCACGACCACGCCGTCTTGCGCGACGCTCACGAGCACTGCTGTGGGTTAACCCACTCGGAGACGCCGGCGCGCGATTGAGCACAGGTCGAACGACACCAAGGGTGCGGTGAGCGCGGTTGGCGAGGCATACTGGCCCGCACCTCGGGTTCGTTGCGGCCAAGGAAGCGGAACCGTGGCGGGACGTCAGAAGCCTCAACTGGATCAGCGTTTCGCCCTCGCGATGCGTGCAGCCCGCATGGGCAGCTGGTCGTGGGACATCTCGTCGGGTCGTGTCGACTGGGATGTCCACACGTCCGAGCTTTTCGGTCTGGAGCCGTCTGTGTTTGCCGGCTCCTTCAATGCCTGGGTGGACCTCGTCCACCCCGACGACCGCGAGTGGGTCGCGGACGAGATCGCGAGCGCAGTCGCCGAGCGGCGGCCCTTCCGGTTCGACCACCGCTGCGTGTGGCCCGACGGTTCGGTCCATTGGCTCGAAGGCGTCGGTGAGATGGTGTACGACAACCGGGGCGAGGTCATCGGCGCAACCGGCGTCACCCTTAACGTCGACGAACGCCGGAGCGCGCAGGACGAGCGCGAGGCGCTCCTCGAGGGCGAACGCGCCGCGCACCTGGACTCCGAACAGGCACGACTCCTC
>JALYLU010000222.1 GCA_030774075.1 Actinomycetota bacterium
CGAGCGAGCGAAGCGAGTCTCGGGAGCGGCGTAGATCTCTTGGGGGCCGGAACTTGAGACATTGTGACAAGTTTTTCTTGCGTCGCGCTGTCGAGCGTTCGACACTGGTTTCGCGCCGTGACCTGCGGCCGGGAACGATGCCCCTCTGTGGCACCCGGTGACTGCGCTGGAGGGACGACGCCGAATTGATCGTGCGGCGACGCATTGGTGAGGCGCGCGTTCGAGGTTGCGCCTTGCCTTGATGCGCGTCCGGAGTGCTGTCTTGCGCGCGATCAGCGTGCCGCGTGAGGGTCGGCTTTGCCGGCCCGGAACCCAACGTCACGCGCCCGCGCGTCAGGGGGAGGCCGGGAGGGGGACCTGTCCCCCTCCCGCTAACAGTCTGCTCAGAAAATAACTGCCCCAAAGATGGACGCCGAGATCGCGATCTGCGGTAACGATCGTTATTTTCATCGTTCGCGGGTGGGGCGGCAGCCCTGTGGGTAACTGGGGTGAAATTAGGGCATGAAGACCACCAGGACCCCACTGTGATGTCGGGGGCCTGGGGCCTTCAGCCGGGTGGGGCGGGCGGTGGACCTAATGACGCGGCTTTCAAACCCAAGCGTCAATAAGGCCTTGGTCACGATTCTCCAGATGGTGACGGCTGGCGAGCTGTTTTGAGCTGGTTCGGACTCGACGATTGTCTTGCCACTCACCACGATCCGTGGCGGTGCGCCCACGGAATCGGTTTGTGTCAGACGCGCTCGTCGGCAACGTACGAGGCCAAATAGTCGACCTGGTAGCCAGCAAAGTCTTGGTCTCGCCAGAGCCAGCTGGAGTCACGTAGGGCGTCGAGGAAGCGCGGGTGACCTGGCTGAATCCACCGACCCGCCAACACGTTCTCAATCTCTTCGCCAGCTCGATTCCGCCGGGTTATGGGCTGGTACAAGAAGACGCCGGCGGCTCGGACCACCATATCGATGTGTTCGGCGAGCTGTTTCTGCAGTTCCGGATCACGTGATTCGACGACAAGCATTTTCCCCTTGATTCGCACTATCGCGAGCGCGCGATCCTGGTGGGCTCGCGGGGTCGCTTTCCCTCCTACCAAATGCAATATCTTCATCTACTTGATTCCTTCTTGACCCTATTGTAGATCGCGTTTACCAATTTGTAACGTTCGGGGTCAGATTTACGCAGCACTCGCGGCTCAAGCAAGAGCAGTTGCAGCGCCTCGCCAAAGTCGTGTTCTCGCCCGACGGCCGAAATACTGTTGAGCCATTCGTCAGTTCGCACGCTTGCGAAATGCAGTTGAGTCCAAGCGTCGATTTCATCTCGGGTCATGCAGGTGCGCCATAGGGCATGTCCGGCTTCATGCAATAGCGTCTGAATGAAGAGCTCCTTCGCGATGGCCTTATCTGCGAATCTGGGGTGGCGAAATATCTGAATACTGATCGGATCCGAACGAGTGGTGAGCCCAAGCGCAGTCCGGATCCCTTCATAATGTTCTTCGCCGATGTACCTGATCTCCGCAACGTGCTCGAAGATTTTCGCAGGCAACTCGCGGACAAGATCCGCGACCTCTCGGCTACCGGCAATGCGGCTGCGATCGAATCCGATTACTCGGCTGCCGTGCGCACGGATCGTTGAACGCGACGGTGAAGCGAGGAGCCGGCTCGGCGGTAGCTCGGTTCTAGGTGTAGCTCGCTCCCGCTCAACCGGTTGGTCCGTTCGAGCTGCGACTTGCAGCTGAGACCGCACGTCACCGATCTCTTCCCGAACAGTGGCAATGGTTGCGACATCACGCGCATACTGGTCATGAAGAGCCTTCAGCTCATCGATCAGCGCGTCCTTACGTGCATTCACCTGTTGACAGGCATCCTGCGCAGCATGCCCCTCAAGTGAGTAGGCCTTGGCATCCGCCTTCTCGCCACGATCGAAGGCCTCGCTAGCCAGTCGATAACATCGCCGCATCTTCGTGGCCAGAGCATCGCCTTCGGCCGACCAAGCCTCAATATCGGGTTCATACTCGCTCTGCCGCTCGTCGATAACAACGCGCAACTCATCGAGCTCGTGCTGAAGACGATCGCGTCTTCTTTTCAAACTGTCGAGGCGACGGACCAGTGCAGCTTCATCAGGCACACCAAGACAACTACCAGATGTTGCGAGCGCTGGCTACACAAAGTTGAAGCCCGCAGCTGATCGGCTACGGGCATGATGGTCTTCGCCGCGCTACAACAACTCGCGCAACTCGTCGCGGCTGATGTCGGCTTCCTTCAAGATACCGTTCAAGGTGCCGGTCTTGAGGTCCTTATTGTGCATGGGCACGGTCACTGGCCGACGCCGGCCTGGGTGGATCAAGACGTAGTGGCTGCCGCGAACGCGATCCAGCTGCCAACCGCCACGTTCAAGAGCTCGAATGAGCTTTTTGGATGTAATCGCTGGGAGCTTGTCGCTCAAGCGGGGTGGACGGCAATGCGGCGCCGCTCCACCTTCTCGATCGGCCAACCGTGATCATGCATGGCCTCGAGGTAGCCCTCGATGGCGTCCTTGGCCATGACGACGGCCTCCTCGATCGAGTCACCTTCGGTGACCACGCCCGGCAGCTCAGGGACGAGGACGGTGTAGCCACCTTCGGGCTGTGGAATGAGGACAATTTCGTATTCGGTTGCTTCGGTCATCTTGGGTACCTCCTCTCCGTTCTTCGACACGTCCAACTGTCATTATACCGCAAAAGGGGACAAACGGAAACGGCGCGTGGCGGTCGACATCAAGTCGACAGAGGCCTGCAACCCAATCCTCGTGCGCGGCGAACGAACCAGAGCGGACTAAAACCATTCACAGATATACACAGTTTGCAGAAACCCGCCATTCATTACGCAACGGATTTGAAGGTTTGCGTTTCAACAGATAGAAACGGACAATAAGTACAATTCTGGTGGACCTAATGACGCGGCTTTCAAACCCAAGCGTCAATAAGGCCTAGGTCACGATTCTCCAGATGGCGACTGCTGGCGAGCTGTTTTGAGATGTACGAGCATGGACGCCCCGTCAACACGATGAGTGAGCGCATCACTACGTCGGGCCTGCAGCCCAGAGTCTTCCGACCCACGGGCGGGGTCGGCGACGGTCATGTACGGGCCGTGACTGTCTGCCTACGATCGGTCCCGACATGCCGAACGGGGCTCACCAACGACCACTCAGCGACCGCGTTCACCAAGCGACCGGGATGGTGTCGGTGCAAGCGCACTGCGACATCGCCGAGGCCCTCAACCCGCTCAGAATCCGGGCGCTTGCGATGGGCCAGAGCCTCGAAGTCACTGCGCTCGACGTGCTCGATGGCCAGATCCGGTTCGACGACTGACGCCGCGGCGTGTCCGAGGGGACGATATAACCGGCGGGCGGATAGAGCGGGGAAAATCGAGATGCAGTTGCGCTACGACCGTGGGTACGCATGCGCACAATGCAGCGCGGTCCTTGATCTTCCGCTCGACGCGACACCCAACGTGACGATCAAGGGTGCGAGCGGAAAGCCGACCGTCCGCTTCCTGAGCATCGACGGCTTCCCGAAGGAATGGGGTCGTGTCGCGTGTTTCGCTGTTTGTGATTGCCTGCGCCGATGTTCCACGAAGAGCAGCGACGTTTGGTTTGGTAACCCGCACCCGGGTTCATCGATCCGACGAGGGAAGGATCGGCTGCCGGGCATCCCTCCGCTGACCGGGCGGCAGCGTGGTGCTTCCGGCCACAACCAGACGGACTCAAGCAGTTAGCCGACCGCGCGGCGGGCGGCATGCCGATAACGAGCGCGCGTCGGGTCGTGTCCGAGCTTGCTCACGAAGTCTCGACAATCGGAGCTCGCCGTCATGCAGGCCGTAGTCGACGAGTGCGAGGACTTTGCGAGCGATCGCGACGGTGGCTTTGTTCTTGCCACGTTGCTTGACGAACGTGCGGTTGTCGGCGGCGAGTTTCGCTCCGGTGGTAGTGCCCTCGATGCGGCCCTGCGCACCAAGCGTGAACCTTGTCTGGTGACGCCACCACGTCCCACGGTGGTGTCGCCAAAGATCGCAAAAGCGACGACGCTGAGACCGCCCCGATTCCTCAGTAATCTCCTAGAGCGTGCGAGCAAATATAACTTCTCGCTCCCCTCCGAGAAGAACGTCGTACACAGCAGCCAGTTGGGCGAGAGTGCTAAAGACGTTGCGATCTAGGTCGTCGTCGGGCGAATCGTCCGCGAACGCGTAACCGCCCACTTCGGCAGCACGACGTTCATCCGCGTCACGGTACCTTAGAGTCGCGCTGGCGACTAGGTCCCCAAAGTGCGGAGCCGCGGAACGATCAAGCAGCGCTAACTCAGGTGGGAAGCTGTGTGGCCCGGGTGGGCGGGGGGGCTGGAGCAGAGCCGCCAACACTGTGCCGTGGGCGATTTTGTCGGCGGCGCGACGTTCAATACCCAGCGCTTCAAGTAACGGAACTGCCTGGGGCGAACCTGCGCCAAGATACTGTAAGTGTCCCGCGAGCGAACGGAGCAGCAATTCTACCGGCATGAGCTCGAGAAGACTATGCGCGATGCCGCGCTGTTCTTCCCACGTCTCGTCATCATCGAGAATCGACCACCTCTGGCCGACGTAATCTGGCTTGAGAATGCCTACCACCGCCGCAAGTAAATGCTCATTGACGCCGAGTTCGGGACACGGTTCGGGTCGTCGTCCGGAGAGCGCGTCGGCCAGGGCCTGCCAAAGCATGGTCCGGTCTACTGCAAGGTAGTAAGACGGAATCGAACTTCCCCCTTCGTTTCCGCCACCGAACTTAATTGCCTGTATAGGCGGGGTTGGCTATCGGCGGGTTGAATAGCGCGTACGCGTAGTCCCTCAGACCGTCCCGGGTCATGTCCTTACCGCCGCAGTCAACATCCCAGTGATACGGTCCCCCGATCCCTGGCGTGTTTTGCGCGTAGCAGGTCGCCGGAGCGACGAGCGAGTACGGCTTGTAAGGCAGGCTAGTCCCGCCGGGTACACGCACGAACACCGGGAACATGAACGGCCGGTTCCCGGGGAGCCCCTGCCCTTCGAAGAACGAGACGCCGGGCGGGACCGTGTTTTCCTCGTAATTCATTTGATTCCGGTACTTACTTCTCGAGAATGTCCCGTCAGCACGGTTCGGTGTTTCGACCTCGTGCCAGATCACTACTACGTCATCGGAATGGTTTTGCATCGCTGTGTTAATGGCGGATCCCCACCCCGCGTAAAGCGCATTGTCGCTCTCCGCCGCTTGCCTCTCGGCGCCTTCTAGGCTGTGACACCAGGCGAAACAAATCTTGTGATCGCCGGGAAGAGAAATGCCAGTCGTAGCACCGAAAATGACAACACCCGCGACAACGACGATGGGGCCCACCGCCCCTCCGCCTGGAGGTGTCGTATCGATGGGCCCTTCAATCTCCGGAAGCGGGCGCGTGAGGACGCCAGTTGCAAAGGCCGATGTTCCTGGTGCCTCGCCCGTGGGATCACTCTCGTTCGTCGGGTCGTTGTTGGCATAGTGATACGGGTTCGCAATCGTTGGTGTTCCGGTAATGCCTTCAAGCGGGTCGACGGTCGTGAACTCGCCGGAGCTAGGTTGGTAGTCGCGAGCACGCTGCTGGATGAGGTTGTCGGCGACGAGTCCGCCGCGATATCCGAGCCGGGGTTCGAAGGTTGAGGTTCCAGTTGCGTTGCCGAATGCGTCGTAGCTCGCAGCGCGCGCAACGGCAGCGGTGCCTGCCGTCGAGATCGTGGATCCGTAGGCGTCTTGTGCGAGCCCAGTTGCGGTCGGTCCTTGTCGTATTGCTGTCGGCCCAGCGTTGGGAGCGTCAAATAGTGCGGTGGTGCCGCTGCCGGCGAGATCGAGTACTTCCGGGATGGGTGTGGTGGTGTCCCAGTCGAGCTTGGTTTTTGTTGTGGTGGCTCCGGTCGTGTTGCTGAGTGCGATGAGCGTGTTGTCGGGGTCGTAGGTGCGTGTTTGGGTGGTGCCGGCGCGAGTGTCGGTGGCGAGCCGGCCTGCAGGATCGTAGGTGTAGGTGGTGGTTCCGGCAGCGTTTGCCTCGGTGAGGCGCCGGCCGGCGGTGTCGTAGGTGTAGTTGGTGGTGGCGGTTCCGGTCGTTGCGCTGAGTAGTTCGCTGGCGGTGTCGTAGGTGTAGTTGGTGGTAACGGTTCCTACGACGGTGGTTGCGCGTCTTCCGAGCGCGTCGTAGGTGTAGGTGGTTGCGGGCGACCCGGTTGGGGTGACGCTTGTGAGTTGGTCGGCGGGATCGTAGGTGTAGGTGTTGGTGGCCGATCCGGTGGAGTCTGTGTTGATGCGCCCGCTGGTGTCGTAGCCGACGGTCGTTGTGGGGGGTGCGCCGGGGAGATTCTGGTCGAGTCGGGTGAGTCGTCCGTTAGTCCATGTCCAGGCGCGTGTTCCGCCGGGGAGTGTTTCGCCGGTGAGGTGGTTGTCGGCGTCGAAGGTGTAGGCGACGATCGCGGTGGGAGGGTTGGTGAGATTTTGGTAGGTGAGGTTGTCGAGTGTCGCGGTGTGACCGCGACTGGTGCGCGTGAAGACGAGCTTGGTGTTGCCGGCCGCGCTGACGGCGGTGTCCGTGGTTTGCAGGTTCCAGGTGGTCGGTTCGGTCTGGGTCGCGTCCCAGATGCGGGCGGACAGGCTCGTGCCTTGGACGCGCAGGCGTAGGCCGTGCGTGTTGGTGTCGTTCGGCGACGTGAACGAACCAATGGTTGTTGTTGTCGCGCCGACCTTCTTCTTCAGTGTCACGGTGCTGGAGTCGTTGGCAATCTCGAGCCAGTACGCGTTGCCGGAGTCACGCAGGTGGAATTGCAGGGTTGCGCCACTCGTGATGTCGCTCAGTTTGTAGGCGAGAGCGATTTCGCTGTCAGGCGCGTTGGCGGCGGTGGACGCAAGCGTGACCGTCGCACCGGAAGTGTTCGGCAATGTCAGGTTCAGCGCGTTCGTTTGGATTGTTGCGGTGGCGCCACCGGCGACGGTGCGGGTCCATTTCGCGGTGTCAGGGTCGGCGCCGTTGGTGGCGGTGAACGTGTCGGCGAGTGTCTCGCCGGGCGTAATCGACGCGAGGCGGCTCATGTTGTCGTAGGCGTAGCTGTACCAGGAGCCGTCGGGCGCTGTCATGTTGGTACGTCGACCCGTGGTGTCGTAGCTGTAGCTGATCGTACGTCCGTCGGGTCGGGCGAGTTTGGTGAGTTCGCCGCCTGGTTCGTAGGTGTAGGTGGTGGTACCCGACGCATCGGTGGTCGTGGCGCGTCGCCCCGCGCTGTCGTAGGTGAACGAGACGCTCGAGTTGTCGCCATATGTGAGGCTCGTGAGTTGACCGGCCGCGTCGTAGCCGCGTGTTGTGGATTTGCCGGACGGGTCGGTGGTCTTGAGGAGCCGTCCGTCGGGGTCGTGGGTGAAAGTTGTAATGCGGTTCTTGGGGTCGGTCCGGCTGAGGAGCTGCCCGGCGACGTCATAGGCCCAGCTGGTGGTGTTGTTCGCGGCGTCGGTGCGGGACGTGCGCCGGTCGCGATTGTCGTATCCGAAGGTGGTGGTGTGGTTGTTGGCGTCGGTAACGGTGGCGAGGTTTCCGTCGGGGTCGTAGGAATACGAGATCGCGGCGGTGCCGGTGCGGGTCTTTGTCGCGAGCTCACCGCGTGCCGTGTACGTGTAGGTGGTACCCACTCCCGCAGGGTCGGTCAGGGTGGCCACGTGGCCGTTGTTGTCGTAGGAGCGCTGCGTTACCAGTCCACCTGGTGTTGTCGCGCGTGTTTCCTGGCCGGCGAGGTCGTATTCGTGGACGGTATCGCCCGCCGGGGTCGTCTCCTTCCAGAGACGTCCCGCCGCGTCATAAGTGTCCGTGGTGGTCACGCCGGTGGGATCCGTGACGGTGTGGACGCGTCCGCCGTCGGTATACGTGGT
>JALYLU010000223.1 GCA_030774075.1 Actinomycetota bacterium
CAATGCGCCGTTGCGATAGTTCTTCGCGGCGACCCTCGCGAGGGTTTCACGCGAGATCCCATGATCGTGCATGTACTTGTTGATCTTCATCCCGAAGAACTTCGTCGTCACGAACTGGCCGACCTCGCCGTACCACGACGGACACGCGTACAAACGCGGATCGGCGCTGAACGCACCCGGAAGGTGCTTGTCCATACCGACGACGATGCCGAGCTCGTGGTCACCGAGCCGGATGGTGTTGGCCGCGAGCGTCAGCGCGCTCGCGGCGGTCGCACACCCGTTGTAGACGTCGGTGAACGGGATGCCGGTGAGGCCGAGCAGCGCGACGACCGCGTCGGGATTGTCGATCTCGTAGCTGCCCGCGAACGCGAACTGAATGTCGCGCCACGCGACGCCCGCGTCGGCGAGCGCGCGGCGGATCGCGATCGCGCCCATGTCGATGCCGGTCACCCCCGGGAAACGGCCGAACGGGTGCAACCCCACACCCACGATCGCAACGTCCATCATGATCCCGCCCCCTTCACGGGCCGGAACGCGAACGTCACGACCTCGTTGCCGTCGTCGTCGGTGCGGAACGGGACCAGCACCAGCTCCATCTCCATGCCCGCCACCAGCACGGCGGGATCCGACTCGGTGAGGCGGGACTCCACTCTCACTTCACCGGGCAGCTCCACGAAGCCGACGCCGAAGGGGACGAAGGCGCTCCCGGTTGGCCCTGCGTACGGGGGCGACGGCGGCGGAAACTGCTGCGTGGTCCATGCCCATAGCCGGCCCCGTCGAGGCAGTAGATGCTCGACCATCTCGGTCGCCGCGCAGCGCGGGCACGAGTCCTGCGCGGGAAAGGTCACGATGCCGCACGCACTGCAGCGGCTCCCGATCAACTGCGGCTCGTCACTCGGCCCGGTGAAGATGCCTTCCGCAACGGGGACCTGTGCCATCACGTACTCCATTCTTCGTCGGGCTCCCACCACGGATACGCAGCGGGAAGATCGTCGAGCAGCCGTGCGGTAGTGGCGTGCATGGTTCCTCGTTGCTAGCGCCGCGCGAGCTGTGCGCGTACGGCACGCACACGTTCGCGGCGAGCGATGACGGGGCCGGAGTCGAGCGGCTCTTCGATCCCGAGCGCGGCGAGCGCCGCCGTAGTGAAGGGGTGCACGGCGAGACCCATGTTGGCGAAACGCAGATCGTCGGTGGTGCCCCCGTCGAAGAGCATCGCGGCGACGAGCATGATCACGGACATCTTGAACGTCGCGAGGGCGCGGTACCAGTCGCGGTTCCGCGCGACGATGCCCGTGAGCTTCTCGTAGAGCGCAACCGCATCGTCGCAAGTCAGCGCGCCGGGCCGCGCGGTGAATGCGCCCGTCGTGCGCCAGTTGCATTCGAGCCATCCGATGTCCGTGAGCGGATCACCGACCGTCGCGAGCTCCCAGTCGAACACGGCGCTCACTTCATCGCCTTCGAACGCGAAGTTGCCCGGCTTCGGGTCGCCGTGGACCAGTCTGACGGTAGGGCACGGCACCGGTTGTCGGTCCGCGAGCTCGGCGGCGAGCCGTTCGAGCGCCGGAAGGCGGCCACGTTGCACGCGCCGAAGCTCCGCGGTCCAATGGTCGAGCTCGCGCGTGAGGTGGTCGCGTCCGTCGATAGAAGACAAACCCATTTCGGCGACGTTCACCAGGTGGATCGCGGCGACGGTCGCGACGAGGCTGCGTGACATCCGCGCGAGCCGCTCGGGCGCGCGTTCGAGATCGACTGGAATCTCGGCCTCGTAGACCGTGCCTCCGAGACGTTCCATCACGTAGAACTCGCGGCCCAGCACTGCGCCGGCCGGCTCGTACCAGAAGACGCGTGGAGCGGGAACGGGTGTCGGTTCGAGTGCACGGAGGATCGTGAACTGCCGGTGCAGGTCGTAGGGCTCGAGGAGCCCCGGCGGCTCGGGCCGCAAGCGCAGCACGACGTCGCGGCGCTGCTCGCCGTCCCGGGTCTTCCAGACCAACGTCAGCAGCAGCGTCTCTGCCGAGTGCCCGAAGGTGACGCGGTCGACGCCGTCGATCGTGACGTCGCGCGCGTCGGGGAGCTGAGCCGCGAACCACTCCCGCAGTCGCGCGAGGGTGTCGGGCGAGGTCATCGCGCTCAGAATGCTCGGAGGTCGGACTCGGCCGTCAAGCCGAGCTCCGGCCAGACGCCGGAGATGATGCTTTCCATGATCCCGTAGCCGACGGCGTCTCCCTCGCGCACGCGAATCGGTGTATCGCGGAACTGGCCCAGCGTTCGGAGGTGTTCGGCATCCCAGCAGTCTGCGATGTATTCGCCGTCTACCTGTAGCTTGCCGCGCCAGACGCCATGGAGTGCGCCGGCCCAGTTGCCATAGCCCGCGGTCCGCAAGAAGAAGCCTGACTCTCCGAGCGCTTCGATCTCGATGACGCGCTCCTCGCCGGACTCCATCATGAACAGAAGTTCGCCCTTCCGGACGAACCGCGTGCGGGGGTCGTAGGCGATGCGCGGTTCGACCGTCCGTATGCGCTCCTGAAGTCCATCGGGGTGGTTGACATGCGCCGAGCTCATGTTCCACAGCGCGCCCGCGATAAAGACTGCAGTCTCGTAGTAGCTGCCGTCGGGCCGCCGGAGGAATGATGGCGTCCACTTCATGATCCCCTTCGCCGACCGGTCCGCCGGTCGCGTCGGGATGAGGTGAGCGGACTTCCTACTTGTTGGCGCACGCCCCACGAGTGGTCGCGGAACCCGAACCACTCGTCGGGCCGCACCTCGTGCGTCTCGCCGTCGACCGTTACGGTCCCCGACACCCAGCCGCCCTGGTGATAACGGACGACGTCGACGTCGACGCGACCGGTGCGCCGGTTGCGCACCCGGTTGCGGTCCTCGAAGAACGGCGGAGTCACGCCGCAGAGCACCACGTCGAACGAGATCGGTTGTGCATCGTTCGGTTCGAGACGGAAGCGGATCTGCTCGAGCGAATCCACGACCTCAGAGCTCAGAGGGCCTACCGTCACTTCCTCCGGCGCGCTCCGCAGCTCGCGACTGGCACGCACCGTCCACTGTTCGCGTCCGCGCGAGATGCCACCAAAGGCGTCGATGATTCCCCGGTTGTGATACTTGCCGAGCCCGAAGTCGATCTGCAGCGAGCCGTCGACGCGTGCCATCGACGCCCAGATCTTCTCGGTCCACGCGTGGTCGGATTCCGCAACCGTCGCGAAGGTGTCGACGATCTGGTGGTTGAGCGTTTCGTCAGCGCTTCGCAGCGCGCCGATGTCATCGACAGCCATGGCTCCTCGTCAGCTCGGAGTGAATCGGATGCGGATGCGGTCGTAGGCGCGTGCGAACGTCGCCGGCATGATCTGCGGCTCATCCGGTTCGACGAGCTCCCAGTCCGGGATGCGTGCCAGCAGCTCCTCGAACATCACTCGGATCTCGAGCCGCGCCAGGGACGCGCCGAGGCAGAAGTGCGAACCGAACCCGAACGCGACGTGCCGATTGTTCGGGCGGGTGACGTCGAGACGATCGGGATCAGCGAACGCGCGCGGATCACGGTTCGCCGACGCGTACATCAGCAATAGCTGGTCGCCCGCGCGGATCGTCTGGCCGTGTAGCTCGTGGTCGACGGTTGCCGTACGCCGCATGTTGAGCACGGGCGACACCCAGCGAATGAACTCCTCGGTCGCGGTCGTTCCGAGCAACTCCGGGCGTCGCTGCAGGGCCTGGCGCTGATCCGGGTGCAGCGCGAGCTCGCGGATCATCGACCCGATGACGGTGCGGGTCGTCTCGGCGCCGCCCGCGAGGACGATGACCGTCTCCTCGAGCACGTGCTTGTCGTCCCATCCCGCCTGCGCCCACACCGAGATCAGGTCGTCGCGCGGTTCGCGTCGGCGCGCTTCGATGACGTCCATCGTCATCGTGAAGTACTCGGCCGCCACTGGAGCGATTCCCGGATGCTGCACGTGCGGGGGCCCCGCGGGCGAGGTCTGGCCGGAGAGCAACATGAGCTGCTCGGACCAATGCCGCACGCGTTCCCACCACTCTCGTCCGTACCCGAGCAGCTCCGCGATCACCATCGCCGGCAGCCGCGATGCGATGGCGTCGATCGCCTCGCATTCGCCCCGCAGCGCGACATCGTCGAGGATCTCCGTGACGATCGCACGCACCTGATCCTCGTGCGTCCGCACGGCACGCGGGCTGAAACGGCGCGCAACCAAGTTCCGCTGTCCCTGGTGCTCCGGGTCGTCGAGGTTGATCATCGACTGGTCGTGGCGCTCGTCGATGTGCGGACGGGAGCCGTCGAGCGACGCGTAACGCTCGGTGTGCTTCTCGACGGCAAGGACGTCTTCGTAACGCGAGATCGCCCAAAGCTGCTGCAGCGGGTCCCAGTAGGCGGGTGCTTCGTCACGCAGCCACCGGTAAGCGTCCCACGGGTCCACGTACACCTGGGGATCGAGGACGTTGATGGCGAACCCGTCGCTCGTCGAAGGCGGCACCGTGCCAGTCTCGGCGACCCTGTCCGCGTTTTTCCAATTTCGACGTCGGCACCGAAATTGGAGCCCTACTTCCTATTTCGCGACCGTGACCGCGTAACCGACGGGGCCGCATTCGACGGCTCTATGCCCAGGGCGTTCGCCCACAGCCGCGTGAGCTGTTCCACCGCCTCATCGAAGTCGTAGTCGCGATAGCCCTGCACCATCCACAGCTCCGCGAAGCGACCGACCATCGAACCGAGCGCATCGGCGGCGATTCTCGGGTTCACCTTCTTGTCGGCCAGACCGGCTCGCTGAAGCCGCCGGATCGAGCGCTCGGCGCGCTCGACGAAGTGCTGCATTGTCGCGATACGCGCGGCGTTCACGTGCTCGTCGTAACGAGACACCTGCTCGATGACGCCCATCAGCTTTGCCGAGTCGCGGTAACGCTCGAGGTAGCGCCGGTTCGCGCGACCGATGACGGCGCGCGGCGAGTCATCGGCATCCGCTTCGAGCCCCGGGTCGCCCGGCGCGGTCAACCGCCGCTCCTGCGCCTCGGCAACCTCGCGGAAGATCTGTTCCTTTGAATCGAAGTAGTGGTAGAAGGAGCCCTGCGACAGCCCAGCCGTCGCGGCGATGTCGGAGATCCGCGCCGTCAGGAAGCCATCCCGCTCGAACACCCCGCGCGCGGCTTCGATGAGACGCGAGCGCGTCTGCACTCCCTTGCGCGAACGCGGAGCGACGTGGGCATTGTCGGTCGGTGTTGCACCGTTGTCGGTCCGGGTCGAGGTGTTTGCCGCAGCAGCCTTCGGCACGCGCACTTCCTTCCGGCTGAGCCGATCAACGCTGACACCGTATCGGCACCGCTGCGCACATCCGTGCGCCCGCTGTCGCCGCCGATGCGGTATTGGAGCGCACGGGCGCATTCCGGTAGGCTACTAAAATCGACGTCGATCTCAATATTCACGCGCCGCCACGCTGATGGACGCTCGTCTCTCTCAGGAGCAACAAGCGCTGCGCGATGCCGCGGCCCGCCTCGTCGACCGTCTCGCTCCGCGTACGGTCGAGGCGCTCGATGACATCGAACGCGCCGAAAAACTCGACGCTGCCATCGCGGCGGCGGGTTGGCGGGAGCTGCGCTCGGCATCCGATACCGATGGCCCCTGGGCATCCGCAGTCGAAGCGGCGATCGTTGCCGACGAACTCGCGCGCGGCCTTGCCGACACCGCGTTCGTCGGCCCGACCCTTGCGGCGGACCTGCGTCGGCTCGCCGATGCGCCTGCCGCGAGGCAAGCGGAGACCGTGGCGCTCGACGCGACACTCGAACGACCGGCCGTTGCCGGAGAAGGAGCAAGGGCGGACTGGCTCGGCATCGACGCACGTGGGTGCCACGCCGCACTCGTCGTCCGCGGCGAATCTGGCGGCCACTCCATCGGGCAGGTCGCCGTATCGTCCGCCCAGACGACCGTCGACCTCACCCGTCCCACTGCTCCACTCCCCTCGTCGGTCTCCGTCGAACCGGTGCCCGGCGCGACGCGAGTGATCACTGACAACGATTTCACCCGATGGTGCGCGCTCGGCCTCGCACTGAGCTGCGCCGACCTGGTGGGAGTCATGCGCGGCGCGGCCGAGCTCGCAACGGAGTACGCAATAGTGCGGCGCCAGTACGGGGTGGCGATCGGCTCGTTCCAGGCGGTGCAGCATCTGCTCGCGGATGCGCTCGTCGCGACGGAGGGGTCGCGCAGCGTTGCACTGCACGCCGCCTGGTCGGTCGACGCGCTCCCCCCGAACGACGCGTTCGCCGCCTGCGCAGCCGCGAAGGCGTACTGCTCGCGTGCTGCGCTCGCCGTGTGCGAGACCGCGATCCAGGTGCACGGCGGTATCGGGAACACGTGGGAGTGCCTCGCGCATGTGTACCTACGCCGCGCGTTGGTGTCGATCGACACCTTCGGAGGCGTGGGGACGAACCTGGACCGCGTGCTCGCCCATCGAGGTATCGGAGTACAGAGTGGACTTTGCTGATTCGCCTGAGGAGGCGGACTTCCGTCACCGTCTCCGCGCTTGGCTGGAGACGAACAATCCGGGGCTGCCGTTGTCCTCAACGGACGACGCGTACTGGCGTGGGCAGGCCGCCTGGCACGAGTCACTCTACGACGCCGGCTTCTTCGGAATGTCCTGGCCCGTCGAGATTGGTGGCCGCGGACTCCCCAACAACCAACCGCCTCAGCAGCTCGATCGGGCGGATCACCACCACCGGGACCGTGAACTACTACGCCGGCACCATCTCCGGCCCGTGGGGGATCGTGGCCGGGCCCGACGGCGCGCTGTGGTTCACCAACCTCGCCGACGACTCGATCGGGCGGATCAGTACGGCAGGGACGGTGACCAGCTACACCGGCACCGGCATCAACCGCCCGGTCGGGATCGCGGTCGGGCCCGACGGGGCCCTGTGGTTCACCAACGAGGGCAACAGCTCGATCGGGCGGATCACCACAGCAGGGAAGGTGACCAACTATGACGACCCGAGCATCGTCACCCCGTTCGCGATCGTGGCCGGGCCCGACGGGGCCCTGTGGTTCACCGACTACGGCGATTTCTCGATCGGGCGGATAACCGCCGCGGGGAAGGTGACCAAGTACACGGACCCCAGCATCAGCGTCCCGTACGGGATCGTGGCCGGGCCCGACGGGGCCCTGTGGTTCACCAACCAGGGCCTCGGCTCCAGCTCGATCGGGCGGATCACCACCGCGGGGAAGGTGACCAGCTACACCGACCCCAAGATCAGCGCCCCAGGCGGGATCGCGGTCGGGCCCGACGGGGCCCTCTGGTTCACCCTCGGCGTTGGCTTATCCTCCCCTGCGATCGGGCGGATCACCACCACCGGGACGGTCACCCGCTACACCGACCCGAACATCAGCGGGCCGACCGAGATCGCGGCCGGGCCCGACGGGGCGCTGTGGTTCACCAACGGCGAGAACTCGATCGGTCGGATCAGCACTACCGGGACGGTGACCAACTACACCGACCCGAGGATCGTCTACCCGGGCGCGCATGGGATCGCGGCCGGACCGGACGGGGCCGTGTGGTTCACCAACGACACGTTCAACGTCGGTGGAAACGGATCGATCGGTCGGATCACAGCCGTAGCATCTACGCCTGTGATTGTGCCCGGCACCGCGACGATCGCCGAGGGCAATTCCGGGACGCGGACGTTGAATGTTCCGGTTGCATTGTCGAGGGTTTCGGCGCTCCCGGTCACGGTGCAGTGGGCCACCACGAACCACACCGCGACCGCACCGAGCGACTACACCGCCGCGTCGGGCACGGTGACGTTCGCGCCCGGTCAGACCACCAAGACCGTGCCGATCACCGTCAACGGGGACACG
>JALYLU010000224.1 GCA_030774075.1 Actinomycetota bacterium
CGAGCGCGGCCGCGCCCGCGGCGTCGGGAAGCGCCGCGGCATCGCCGAAGTGAAAGACGCGTCCGTCGCGCCGCAAGAGCCAGTAGCCGTGGCCGTTCGGTGTCGCCGCGAGCGTCGTGATCGCGGGTGTGACTCCTGTGCTGCCGAGGCTGCCGTTGAATTGCGCGTCGCCGAACGTGAACACGCCGCCGTCGGCCGCGACCAGCCAGTACCCGTCGCCGCTTGGCGTCGGGACCATCCCGGTGATCGGCTGGTTGAGATGCGTGCCGCCGAGGCTTCCGTAGAAGTGCGCGTCGCCGAAGGTGAACACGCCGCCGTCGGCCGCGACGAGCCAGTAGCCCGCGCCCTTCGGCGTCGCGGCCATGCCGACGATCGGCTGGTTGAGGTGCGTCGAACCCAGGCTTCCGTAGAAATGCGCGTCGCCGAAGCTGAACACGCCCCCGTCGAGCGCCGCGAGCCAGTAGCCCCCACCGCCGCGGTTGCCCGCGACCGCGATCACAGGCTGGTTGAGGTGCTCGCCGCCGAGGCTGCCACGAAACGGCGCGCTCCCGAGCGCGAACACGCCGCCGTCAGTCCCCGCGAGCCAGCCCGGCGAGGGCGCGCTCCCGAGCGCGAACACGCCGCCGTCAGTCCCCGCGAGCCAGCCCGGCGACGCGATCACCGAGGTTTGCGCAGCGTGCGCGGCAGCGTGCGCCGGGACCAACAACGCGAGCACGACCAGGAGCGAAGCGGCCACGCGCCACGAACGGGTGAAATACCGCACACACATCACCACCATCATGCCGCCGCGGCGGTCATCGCGGGCAGAGCCGCCGTCCGCCGCGATCGCTGGCTCGTCGCTCGGCGCGCGCGGGATACCTCGGCGATCCCGCTGGCCCGACCTAGCCGCCGACGACCTCGAACACGTCTCGGCCCGCATCGCGCCCACCACACGTCCGACTCTGACCCCCACGTAACCGGATGCTGCCGTATCGATCGCGGACGAGCGACGCGTGCTGGAGGCAGGAACTCGTCGTCGGCGACCGAGGGCGATTCATGGCGCACCGGTGCACATCATCACCGCACCGGAACGAGTTGCTGCAACCGTAAACACTCGGGTGTGGTGTCGCACACCCGGGTGTGGCATTGGGGCCGCGTGTCTCGACGGTCTTTGGTCGCACCAGATCGGTGTGGTGTCCGACACCGATATGTGGTGCGCGACGCGCAGCTCAACAATTTTGGGGAACGACTTCGGTTTCTGCTGGTCGTTGACTCATGCGCGCGACACTCAGCGCATGAGTCGTGTGACCGCGATAGGACGGTCACATGACCGTCATGCAGTCCACCCGACCAGGCGAAAAAGGGTTTACGGTCGACTCCCAAAGAGGATGCAAGCAGGAGCGAGAGCGTCATGTTGTACGAGGAACGATCGATCGACACGAACACGGGATCGGAGGACGTCGACGACAACGATGGGCCGACTGTTACGGTGCGGAGTGCGGGCGAAGATCGCGACGTCACGGCGGCCACCGCGTCGGCGATGTCACGGATGGCCCCACCCGACGTTGAGGGGCGCAAGCGCGGACGGCCGACGAAACTCACGCCCGAGACCCAGGAGAAACTCCGCGCTGGAGTCGCCGCAGGCATACCCATCGAGCTCACGGCACGAAGCGTCGGGGTCGGGGCATCTACCGTGCACGGCTGGAGGGAGATCGGGGAGCGGGCTCTCGCGACACGATCAGAGGATCAGGTCCTTTCGGACCGTGAGCGTGCGTGTCTCGATCTCGTCATCGTGCTTCGAGAAGCCGAGGCAGAGTATTTCGCGGGGCTGCAGGCAATGCTCGTCACGGCGGCGACGAACCATCGCAAGACGACAACGACGCACAGCTACACCTACAAGATCGTCAGGAACGAAATCCTGCGCGACGAGCACGGCGAGCCCGAGTTGGTCCCGACCTACACCACGGCGGTCACCGAAGAACCCGATGTTCGCGCCATCATCGCATTGCACAAGCACGCGCTTGAGCAAGCGTCGAAGACCGACCGCTATGAGCCAAGAACGGACCCCGCCGACGATGCGCGCGAGCTCGCGGGAATAACCGCCCTCGAGATGCGCCTCGCCGCAGGCATTCATGTCGTGCGGGAGCAGATGCATGAGGACTGGGACGACGTCGTGGAAGAACGAGTAGACCGACGCCTACAGGCCATCGGGACGCCACCAACCTCGGCCGCCGCTGCCAGCGATAACGACGGCGACGACTACGAGTACGCGCTCTGGGAGTCGGCGCTGTATGCGGAAGTAACTCCAGAAACTCCGGAAACTCCGCCGACCGACGCAAGCACTTAACCGACGATCGAGGAGGGCAAGCTCCCAACCTCCGGCCTGCACGCCTCCGCAAACGTTCCGAAAACGGCGAAATCCGTTCCGAGAATGCCCCACGATCCAGACGCAGCCGGTTTTCTCCATGCCCGACGAGGGCGGGGGTTGGAGATTACCTGGCAGAAAACTTGGTGCTCGTGCTGGGGTGAGGGCCTGCACGGTTGCGATTGGTGCGGCGGGTCGGAGTTTGCCGGCGATTTCGTGTTGCGGGGTGGTGTTCGGGCGCGTCGAAACCGCCCGGGCAATGCGCGGGCGGAGTGTTTTCAGGCTGCGAGCGCGATGCGGCGGCGTCGGTGACGGTGCAAGGCGAGCCCGTTGACCATGAGCGCATAACCGAGCAGGTTGAGGGTTTGGCGTCGGTGGCCGATGCTATGAGCGCGGCGGAGCCAGAGGGTGTCGTCGAGATTGCGGTTGATTGATTCGGCGTCGTTGCGGCGCGGGTAGAGGCGCGCGAAGTCGGGGTCGGTGGGTGGAATGGGTCGGACGTTCTCGGTCCGGTTCAGTTTCCGGGCGGTGTCTTGTTCGGTGTTGTGGAGTCGGACGGTGAGGAGTCCGCAGCCGTAGTGGTGAGGGAGTTGGTAGTCGTTGTACCAACGGAACTTCCCGGACTGGTCGCGGGTTCGGTGGGTACGGACGCGGGTGAGTTCGCTGTAGTGGAGGTCGCCTCGTTCGGTGAGTTCCCCGATTCCCACCGCGCCACCGCGGGCGTACAGCTCGACGGTGCGGGTGGTTCCGTCGGCGAGGGTGATGGTCTTGGATTCGATGCGGGTGTTCTTCTCTTCGCGTCGTCCGTCGTTACGGCGCGGTTGGTTGACGTCGGCTTTGGCGGCGGTGACGCGGTTGACAGGGAGGAGGCCGAGGTCGCGCAGCAGCGTCTGGTGATGCATGCCGCGTAACGCAGTATCGTAGATGACACCTTGCGCTCCTGGGAGGTGGGGTGCGAGGCGAGTGAAGCATTCCATCGCGGTTTTGGCTTCGCCGCCGTGGTTCGGGACCCAGGCGACGTCGAGGATGATCCGACCGTGTACGTCTTCGTTGCGCGCGGCGACGATCACGAACTTCGTGCCCCAGGCGGTTTCGCCGTCTCCTTGGAAGTGGAGCTTGGCGTCAGCCTCAAACAACGCGGGGCGGATCTCGCCGGTCCGACGATTGATCTTGGTGTCGCCGGGTGTTGCTTTGTAGAGGGGGGTGATGACTTTGCCGTCGGCGTGGAGCATGCGTGAGAGGTCGGGATGGGTCCACGAGCCGGGACCGTTCGGGTCGAGAAGTCCAACTTCGCGGGCTTGTTCGGCTGCGATCTCGCGGTGCAAGGCCGCGAGTTGCTCGAAGATGGCAGGGTCGGTGAGGTAGCGGTTACGGGCGTAGGTGTAGTGGTGCCGTCGCATCGGCTGTTCCGGCAGCCACTGGAACGCTTCGGTGGGGAATCGGGCGCGCACCTTGTCCCGGCAGAACGTCCAGACGAGCGGATGGGAGAGTTCGGCTTCGACTTGGCGGGCGCTGCCATAGACGGACAGGAGCGCTTCGAACACAAGCCACGCGTAGGTGGGGTAGTGGCGCCGTCGGCCGCCACGGGTGCGGTCGGTGTGAGGGATGAGCGCGGCGAGCTCGTAGATCGCGCGGTTCTCCAGGATCGCCTCGACGCGTTCGAGCGCGGCGACCGGCCGGTCGGCCCTACCCATCGCGATGTCGGGTCTGGCTGGCGGTCCAGTCCCATCCGATGACGCGTGCGGCCGCGTCGAGGCTGCGAACTCCGAGCGCCAACGCGACCGCTTCGATCCGACCTGTCTCTCGCATGACCTGCACGCCGGCCCACGCGGTGAGGGACGCGGGCCGTACGTACGGGTCGTTGGTCAGGCCGACACGCTGGAGTGTCTCGCGTATTGCCTGACATGAGAATGATCGGCGACTTTCGAGGTTCCCGGATCCGGCATACGCGACCGCGGTTGCGGAGTTGAGATCGGTCGAAAGGTGCCGGAGGTGGCGGGCGACTTGGCCGGCGCCCCACTCGCTGAGCGCACCCCAACGGGCCTCGGTCTTATTCGAACCGCCGATCCATACCCGCCCGTTGCGCACGTCCACGTCGGCGATGGTGATGTGTGGGATCTCCGCGGTTCGAGCCGTGGCTTCCCCGAACGCCCACGCCACCGAAAGGCGTGTACTCGTCAGGTCGTGCAGACACACCCGACGGCATTCATCGACTTCTTCGTCAATGAGTGGCCGTGCCGACTTGTTCGTCCGAGACGGCAACACCAGGTCGAGGGTCGGGTCACCCTCCAAGAGCCCCAACTCGCGTGCAGTCCGGAACAGCAACCGCAGCCCAGAACGACGGAGCTGCATCGTGGCGACGCTCGGCAGCTGACCGGCGCTGGTCGAGGCCCGCACGAACGCCTCGACCTGCTTGCGCGACACCTCCCGCAGGCTCGCGACCCCGAACACACGCCCGACGAAGCTGCCGAACCGGTCGAACAGGCCCAACACCCGCGGTTCGCTCTCAACCGACAGCTTGCCCCGACCCTGAAGCTCGGCCGCGACCCGATCCAATGCCACGCGTAACTCGCGGCCCATCACCGCGTGCGTATCCTCGACCACGTCGGGACCTCTCAACCAGGTGCCGGCCAGGCCCCGGGGTGTTGACGCACCGCCGGGGCCACCCTTGTTCTTGACTGAGTCAAGGATAGAGCCGCGTCTTGTCCGAGTCAAGTGTTACCGTCGGGCGCGTGGACCTGGTCGGCCTCAAGGAGATTGGAGAGATGCTCGGCGTAAGCAAGCAACGCGCTGGCCAACTCGTCGAACAGGTCGGCTTTCCGCAGCCGCTAGGGGAGATCTCCGCGGGACGCGTCTGGAAGCGCGCCGACGTGGAGGCGTGGGCGCGCCGCGACGGACGTCTCAGGTGACCTCGGCGCAGGTTCTCGCCGGTCTCAGGCGAAGCCGGAGGTCAGCGATCTGGGCGGGTTGGTGATTCGCCCGAAGCGGCTGGAGATTGATCTCGTCTGGATCGAGAACGAGCTGGGCCGGCGGCCGTAGGGCATCGATCTCATTCTGCCGGCCAAGTACGCGGGCTCCGATGAGGGCGGCCATTCGGTCGACGACATTCGCAAGCTGATCCCGCCGAAAACATCGCATTCGTCGACGACATCCTGCGCCGTTACGACGTGCCGCCGCTCGCAGACGACGGCGGGCGTCGCTCACTCCTTGGTGGGGGACTGTTGGGTCGGGGCGGGCGGTGAGGGTGGCGGGATGAGATCTCGCCGCTGTCGTTCGACGCCGGTGTTCCCGAGTTCGGCGTTCGCTGGGTTCCGGTTTCCTCCTGAGGTGATCGTTCTCGCGGTGCGCTGGTATCTGCGGTTCGGGCTGTCGTATCGCGACCTCGAAGAGCTCCTTCTTGAGCGGGGTCGAGGTCGATCACGTCACGGTGTTCCGGTGGGTGCAGCGCTTGACGCCGCTCTTTGCGGACGCGGCTCGGCCGTGCCGGCATGCGGTTGGCGACCGTTGGTTCGTGGACGAGACGTACGTGAAGGTCGCGGGCCGTTGGCGTTACGTGTACCGGGCGGTCGACCAGTACGGCCAAGTCGTCGACGTCTACGTTTCATCCACGCGCGACATCGGTGCTGCGCGACGGTTCTTCACCACGTCGCTTCGGGCGCACGGCGAGCCGACTGAGGTGGTAACCGACCGGGCTCCGGCGTTACGAGCGGTGATCGATGAGCTCATCCCTGCGGCGTTCCATAACGTCGAGCAGTATGCGAACAATCGGATCGAGGCGGATCACGGCCGGCTCAAGGCGCGACTGCGACCGATGCGCGGACTCAAACGTGACCGCACCGCCCGCGTGATCATGCGTGGTCACGCGTTCATGCAGAACCTACGGCGCGACCATTACGAACTCGGTGTCGATGCTCATCCCCGTCGTCGCGTCGCGGCCGCGTTCACCGAGCTCGCAAGCACCGTCTGAATACGAAACGAGAGGGCAACCCGGTCACGCGCGGCGCCGTCCTTGCTCAACGCAACAGTGCCGGGATGGTTACCTACGCGCAGTTCGGCGCGCAGGTATTAGCCGTTGTGGTCAGCACTCGTCACGCTGCCGCTCATGGCCGCGGTGCACGAGATATGTGACCGTACGGCACCCGCGACGGGCAAGGGTCTCGGCGCGCCGACGCGATGGTTCCGGGCCTGCGTGCTATTGGTGTAAGACTGTTGCTCGGTGCGCTCGTCGTTTCCCACTTGTTGAAGGACGGCAAATGATCTGCATGCGTCGCATCCTGGTGATCGTCGTCCTTGTCGGGGTCGCCGCGACGGGTGTCGCGCCGTCGGCGTTCGCCCTGCGCTCGTCTGCCGGCCGGGCGGTTGGACTTCGTTCCGCGAGCGCCTCGACTGCTGCAACGGTCGCTCCAGGAGGTAAGAGCGGTGGGTATTGGTTGGTGGCGTCGGACGGCGGGATCTTCTCGTTCGGCGACGCGCGCTTCGCGGGTTCGACCGGCGCGATCAGGTTGAACCGACCGATTGTCGGCATGGCGTCGACTGGCTCGGGAAACGGTTATTGGCTCGTGGCCTCCGACGGCGGGATCTTCTCGTTCGGCGACGCGCGCTTCGCGGGTTCGACGGGCGCGATCGCGTTGAACCAGCCGATCGTCGCGATGGCCTCGACGCCGTCGGGTCACGGTTATTGGTTGGTGGCGTCGGACGGTGGGATCTTCTCGTTCGGCGACGCGCGCTTTGCGGGTTCGACGGGCGCGATCAGGTTGAACCAGCCGATCGTCGCGATGGCGGCGACACCGGTTACAAATCCGCCCGCCCCACCGGCCGCGAAGTTGGTGTTCACGACCCAGCCGAGTGGTTCGACGAGCGGTACGGCGTTCGCGACGCAGCCCGTCGTGACGGTCGAAGACGCGGCCGGAAACCCGGTGCCGGGCGATTCGAGTTCGGTCACGTTGGCGATCACGACGCCGAGTGGCGCGCACCTGGCGTGCACGACCAACCCGAAGGCGGCGGTCAGCGGGGTCGCGACGTTCGCGGGCTGCAACATCGATAAGGCCGGCACCTACACGCTGACCGCGACCGACGGGACCCTGACCTCGACCGTCAGTAACGCCTTCATCATCACAGCCCCCACGCCGGTCGCGATCAGCGCGGGCGGCAACCATTCGTGTGCGTTGTTGACGAACGGCACCGCCAAATGCTGGGGCGCCAACGCCTTTGGCCAATTGGGTGACGGCACCACGACCAACACGTCGACGCCGGTGGTGGTCAGTGGCCTGACCACCGCGACCGCGATCAGCGCGGGCGAGAACCATACGTGTGCGTTGTTGGCGAACAGCACCGTCAAATGTTGGGGCCGGAACACATCGGGCCAGTTGGGGAACGGCACCACCACCGACTCGTCGACGCCAGTGACGGTCACCGGCCTGACCACCGCGACCGCGATCGCCGCGGGCGCCGACCATTCGTGTGCATTGCTGGCGAACGGCACCGCCAAATGCTGGGGCGC
>JALYLU010000225.1:0-5932 GCA_030774075.1 Actinomycetota bacterium
GCGACGGCGTGGTCACGTTCGAGAGTATTTTTCCGGGTTGCTACTCGGGGCGGTGGCCGCATGTCCATTTCGACGTGTACTCGAGCCTGGAGAACGCCACGAGCGCGGGCCAGAAGATCACGACGTCACAGATCGCGCTACCCGCCGAGGCGTGCAACGTCGTGTTCGCATCCAACGGATACGAGCAGAGCGTCCCAAACCTCGGCCGGACATCACTCGAAACCGACAACGTCTTCGCCGATGACGGCGGGGTGCACGAGCTCGCCGCGGTCACCGGCAGCGTCGACAAGGGCTACGCGATTGCGCTCACCGTTCCGGTGTCGCGGAGGAGTTAGAAGCCGATCCAGCCGTGTTCGCGTGCGAGGACGCGTACGGCTTCGACGGTGCGAGGTCCATATGAGGCCGGTCGGGACGGCAGCGCTTCGCGGGCTTGTTGGAGGTCGCTGGGGCTGAATCGACAGTCGTTCACGGGCGGCGTGACACCGTAGAGGCGCGCCGCGTTGGGACCGAGGATCTTGCGCTTCAGTTCCGGAGTGAGCGCCGGATATCCATGGGTCTCTTGGTATTCGGGGGTGATCTCGAACGCGCGAAACGCGTCGATCTGGACCTGGGGGGAGCCGTACCAAATCGAGTCCGTACCCCAGAGCACATTGCCGGGCCCGACCGCGCGGAGAAGCTTGCCGAGCGTGTGCGCAGCCTGATCGGGATCGCGCATCACGTTGAACCAGGTCGAACCCAACTCGGCGTAGACGTTGCGGCCGGGGCCCACGCCGGCATCGGCGAGCGAGCGGACGAGCCGGTCGACACCGCGCCCGTCGGCAACGTAAGGACCCTCACGGTTCCCGGCTTCGTAGCCCGAGTGGTACACGACGAACGCGATCTCGGGGTGAGCCCTCGCGGCGGGACCGATGTCGACGGGAGACGCGTACGCGCTTCCACCGCCGAAGCCCTTGTGCACGCACACGATCCGAGGGCCGATCGTCTTCACCTTCTCGAGGAACGCGTTGCCGACCTGCGGCGCGCCACCGTCATGGTCATCGAGATACCAGCCGCGCCCCGGCGCGTGGGTGTAGATCTTCCAGGCCGCGATGCGATGGTCGGCGACCAGGTCGTCCATTGCCGCGAGTTGCGCATCCAAGGACCCGATGGCAGGCAAGGCCTGGCCGTGGAGCAGGAGCCGCTCGTCATGGCACACCCGCTCGGCGACCCGCCGGGCACGCTCCATGTCATCGATCGTGAGCGGACTGGCGGACGGAGCCACGGGGATCGCGGACAACACCGCGAGATTCGTCTCGCTGTTGAGGAATACCTCTTCGAGAAAATGGTCGATCGAGAAACACATGCGGCCGTCGGCGTCACCGCAGGCCGCCTGGGGGAACCCGGCACCAAAAGCGAGCGCGTCCGGATGCGCGGAGAAATCGAGGAAGTGCGTCTGGACATCCATCACGAACTCACCCGGCGGTGGCTGAGCGACAGTAGGTTCGGTCGTGGTCTCCTCCGGGATCGACAGCCGGCCACCGCTGGGTTTCCCGCGCGACCGACGCTCCTCGTCGCTGCACGCGTCGAGCACGAGCAGCGCCGCTGCGGTCGCCATGCTCGTACGCAAGAACTCACGTCGGGACATGCCCAGCCGTCGGGCTTGCCGGTCGAGCAGCTCGCGGGTCCGCCGCGCCGTCTCCCGCAGCACCGGCGACACCGGAACCGGGTCGTACTCGCCGTTGGACACCGGGCCCAACTCGATCGGGAGGTGCTCGGCACCTTCGCCCGCGCTCACGCGCCCATATTCGCGCGACACGCCCGCTGCGGGAATGCCCGCCCCGGCGGGGGGTCTTTCGCAGGCAGAACGCGCCGTTGTTCGAGTGAAGAGTTGATATGTGTTCGCCGCAGACTCAACCGCGGGGCGAGATCGAATGTCTTCTCGCGCACAATCCGAACTTTCGCCGCGGCACGGACGCCGCCGATCGCCTGCCCCACGATGTGTCCAGGCCGCCGGGAACCAAAGCGGCTCGGAGGAAGGAGTGCTCGATGGGCACAGGCGCAGCGAAACCAGAAGGCACCTCGAAAGTCTCGGGGGCAACTACGGTCCCGACGTATCTCGCGCGCTACGCGGCCGAGATCGATGCGTGGCGCCGGGAGGCGCTTGCTTCTCGTGCCGCTCGCGCGGCGCGCGCCGCGCGTCACGTGGGCGGTGGTACGAGATGAACCGGCCGGCACATCCTCGCGATCGAGCGCTGTTCGACCGAATCGACGCGGTGCTCGAGGACTACGAACGCTGGCTCGCCGCGCAGAGCCGCCGCGACGGCATCACGTAGATCTCGCAACGACGCCCTCGGCACCGGAGATGCGCGCGAATCAGCGCCAGCGGCGGAAGCCGCCCTCCGAGTTGATCACTTGTCCTTGTATCCATTCACCCTCGTCGCTTACGAGGAACTCGATGAGATCGGCGACATGGCCGGGCGTTCCCCACGAACGGCCGGGGAACCTCCGGGCTACGTCGGCGTGCGCGGCGCCGCTCGCGTAGCCGGTGTCTACGGGCCCTGGATTGATGCAGTTGGCGACAATCCCTTTGTCGATGAGCGCGTCCGAGACGGAAGCCGTCATTTGGTGGAGCGCCCCTTTCGTGACGGCGTACGGCAGCTCGTCGGCCATCGGTTCGATGTGTTGACCGCTCGTGAACCAGAGCATGCGACCACCACGCCGGTCGGTGTCGTGGCGCTGCGCGAAACGCTGCGCCAGCAACAAGACGCTGCGGACGTTCGCGGCCCAGCACCGATCGAGCTCGAAGGCTGTCAATTGAGCGAGTGTCTGTCGGGAGCTTCGCGCGTGCACTGCGATGACGATGTCGAGTCGCCCGTAACGATCGACGGCCGCGTCGACGAGCGCGGTCGCTGAGGATGGATCTTCGAGGTTGCGTTGCTCGACTTCGATGCCGAGTTCGGAGTCGTCCGCGCCCCAAGGCATCTCCGCGTCGTGGTCTGACCACCCCGACGCGAAGACGGAGGCACCCAGCCTCTGAAGTCGCTCGGCGACGGTGTATCCAATACCGGCCCGGCGCGACACGCCCGTAACGAGTGCGATGCGCCCAGCGAGCCGACCTGTGGACATGCTGGACATGATGGCGATACCTCCTGAATGACTTGAAACGAATCGCAACGATCAGTCCGGAGATCACATCCGCTATGAGCGCATCTTGCCCCGAATGGTGATGGCGGTGCGCGCGCTGACCGCTATCTCGTAGCGTGGTGAGGTGCCGTCGTCTCCGAACGCGCTGGTACTCACCGCGCCGCAGCGTGCGCACTACCACGAGCACGGGTGGTTGGCCCTGGCCGGGCTAGTCGACGCGGAGTGGTTGGGTCGCTTGCGCGCGGTCACTGCCGACTTCGTCGAACAAAGCCGCTCACTCACCGAGTCGAACGTCATCTTCGATCTCGACGCCGGGCACTCGGCGTCGGAGCCCCGGCTGCGCCGACTCAGTTCCCCCACGGATCTGCACGCGACCTACTGGTCCTTTGCGTCGGCATCCCCGATCGTCGACGTCGTCGTCGACCTTCTCGGTCCCAACGTGAAGTTCCACCACTCCAAGCTCAACTTCAAAGCGCCGCGCGGTGGCGAAGAGGTGAAGTGGCATCAGGACATTCAGTTCTGGCCGCACACCAACTACGACCTGCTCACGGTCGGAGTCTTCCTCGAAGACGTCGAGCCGGGTATGGGCGAGGTGGGATTCGTGTCCGGCAGCCACAACGGGCCGCTCTTCGATTTGTACGACGGCGACGCGTGGATTGGCGCGCTCGCCGACGCCGATCTTTCGACCGCGGGCGTCGAGCATGCCTCGTACCCAACCGGCCGAGCGGGGACGATCACCGTGCACAACTGCCGCACCGTCCACGGCTCGTCGCCCAACCGGTCGAACCGCGCCCGTCCATTGTTGCTGCAGACCTATGCGCCGGCCGACGCGTACGCGTACACGGATCTCGTCAAGCGGTCGCCGCACGGCGAGGAGCTCATACGGGGACAACCGGCGCGTTGGGCGCGTCACGACCCTCGGCCTTGCCTCATGCCGCCGTCCGGTCCGTACCGGCCGATCTTCGCTTCGCAACAGCGGGAGGATTGATCGCCGCGAGCGACGCGCTTCTCTCGCGAATGGCTGCGCCGTATGGTGAAGGCGCGCGTTTGCCGGCGCGCCGGCACCCCCGACACCGCGCGGTGAGGCCCACATACGTCGGGGCGTACGAGGGAATTGTGGATGATGCGACGACTCGTGATTCTGATCGCTGCCAGCGCACCGTTCGTGTGCCTCGCCGCACCCGGTGGCGCCGCGGAGGCACCTCCCATTCGTGATTCCGTGCAAGGCACCGCGACGCACCTCGGTGCCGACCCGCCGTTCCCGAGGATCACAGTTCGTATCCAGGCGTCGAGCGACGCAGATGGATCGAACCCACGAGGCGTGTTGACGGTTCGTTCCTCCGATATCGGACAGCGTCGACGCGGCGAGGTCACGTGCCTCAACGTGCAGGGGAACATGGCCACGATCGGTATCAAGATCGTGAGGGCCGAGGATCCGGCCGTGGTCGGTATGGGGGAGCTCTGGAACGTCGTCGACAACGGCGCCGACGGAGATCAGATCGCGGGCTACCCGTATACTGCGAGCGCGCCAACGGTATGTCCGCTGCAGTCTTTCAGCGTGCCCGTCGTTTCGGGCAACTACCGAATCTCGGGATGACTGCGCTCAATGGACTAGTCCGCCACCCATTCGTGAAGATCGCGCCGAACTGCGCCTAATCGGACGGCGTACGAGCCTCGCGATCCGGGTACGCGCGCGCGTTGTCGCACGAGAAGGGAGATCACATGTCCTTCACGCATGAGCCGTACGAGACGGAAAACGCGCCTGTCGCACTGGCTGGACACACCGTCGTGGACGCGCAACTGGAGAGAGTCGGCAAGGTGACCGACGTGCTCTTCGATGACCGCGCCGCAGGGCCGCGCTGGGCGGTCGTGAAAACCGGCATGCTCGGCGGCGAGCACTTCGTGCCGCTCGACCACACCTACGTCGACCTGGAGGGTCGGCTCGTCGTGCCGCTGAACAAGTCCAACATCAAGCGCGCACCACACGTCCCCCGCGACCACGTGTTGACGCCCGAAGCGCAACGCGAGTTACGCGACTACTACGGCATTGCGGCGTAGCTAGGTGCGACCACAGACGTGGGCAGGTTTTGCGTCTCCGGGCTCGCGTTCCCACACGTAGTAGCGGCCGGGGTCACGGTTGAGCTCGGTCATGACCCACGGCGCAGCACGCAACGTCAGCTCTTGCTGACAGCCGGGGCATGTGAACGCGACGGCAGCCGCGGGCTCGGAAGCCGACCCTGTGGGGGCGTCGTGAGGGGGCGCGCTCGAGTGGCCCGGGTCGCCGACAGAGGTCGTGAGGTTGCCGTAGACAGCCGCGATCATTCTGCGCAGTGCGACCGGATCGGTGACTGCGACGACGACCGGTGCCTTGACGAGCAGCCGCAGCTCGTCGACCATGTCCGCGTCGTTCGGGTTCGCCATTGCGATCACGATCCGGTCACCCCACCGTGCGACGGGGAGGGCGACGTAACGGCGGGCGATCTCTGGGGAAATGGCCCCGACGACGGTCCTGTCCGAGACGTCCTCACCGAGGTCGACGAACGGAAGCCGGAGATGTTGGGCAAGTACCCGGGCAACATCGTTGCTCGAAATCGCGTCCATGGCGACGAGCGCCTCACCCAGGCGTTCACCCGTCTTGCTCTGACGTAGGAGCGCGCGATCGAGTTCTTCCTTGGTGATGAGGTGACGCTCGATCAGCATCCTTCCCAAACGAGACCCGAACCCTTCGGGATTCGCCAGCGCCGGACCGAGCAAGATGTGCTTCGACGCCTCCTCGGCCGGAGGATCCTGCCCGGGTGCGAGGCCGTGG